>CAYZQQ010000209.1:0-6252 GCA_964480075.1 uncultured Anaerolineaceae bacterium | reverse complement strand
GATACCCAAAATGTTTATCTGAACATCTATAGAGGTAGGGGGGATGAACGGTTACCTGTTTTTTGTAGGGGCAGACCTGTGTGTCTGCCCAGAACAGGGCGAACACGCAGGTTCGCCCCTACATTTCAAATGATAATTTATACTGCCGAACAGTATAAAAACAAAAGCCGACATCAAGTCGGCTTGAGCTATCAGCCCGAACTTTAGTTCAAGGCAGAATGACTGCAACTTCGTTTACCCTCTGAATTCCCGTTGAACCAGATTCAATACCCAAACGCCAACCGATTCCACAATTTGGCGGGAAAATCGAATTTTTGCATTGCCGCCTGCACTGTTTCTACATCGTATGGCACCCGGCGGATGGTAAATTCCATCGCGTCTGTGTCCAGCAGCGCATACGATGCCCGCGAATCGCCGTCGCGGGGCTGCCCGACGCTGCCGGGGTTCATAATCAACCGCCGCGAATTTAACTTTTGCACAAATACGTCCGTTTCCGGGATAATGGTGTCGCTATTGTCGCCCGGTGTTTGCGCTTCCATATACACCACCGGACTATGGGTGTGTCCCACCAAACAGTAGGGTGTTTCAAAGTGTCTAAAATTTGATTGGGCTACTTTGGGATACAGAATATATTCCCAAATGGGGTGACGGGGGCTGCCATGAACTAACGTAAAATTGCTATCTTCCAGCAGATACAGCGGCAGATTTTCCAAATATACCCGATTTTCAGGGGTTAAATGTTGCTGTGTCCATAAAACAGCATAACGGGCATTCAGATTAAATTCATCCACATCGAGTTTATCCAGCACCGCCCAGTCGTGATTCCCGGCGATGCAATCGTGGTCAAATTCATTGAGGCGCTGAATGCATTCGTTGGGGGACGGTCCGTACCCGACGATATCGCCTAAACACCAAATTTTATCAAATTGTCCGGCAGCGCTTTCCAAAACTGCGTCAAAGGCAATAAGGTTGGCGTGAATATCGGAAATTACCAGATAACGCATAAGTGTGTCCTTTTGAGATGAGCCATAATAAAGGCTGTCAATATAATACCATAACTTATGGAATTGCAAAATTAAATCGCTGCTGATATTTCATAATTGTCTACAATTATATGCGCAAAAAACGAAGAGTGCTATAATATTTAAGGGTAAATTTTCACAAGATATTGCTTTTTAACCTAACAAGGAGGTTAGAGTCTTATGAGTATTACCAAAGAAATGGCATTAAAATACCATACCGTGGGGAGACCCGGCAAAATAGAGGTTGTGCCGACAAAACCCACCAGCACGCAACTGGATTTGGGTTTGGCATACACGCCCGGGGTTGCCATTCCGGTGCTGGAAATTGCCAATAATCCGGATGACGTGTTTGAATATACCGCCAAAGGGAATTTGGTTGGCGTGGTTTCTAACGGCACGGCAATTTTGGGGCTGGGCAATCGCGGTCCTATGGCTTCAAAACCCGTTATGGAAGGGAAGGGGGTGCTCTTTAAACGGTTTGCGGATATTGATGTTTTCGACATCGAGTTGGATTCGACTGACCCGGAAGAAATCATCAATGTGGTGCGTGCCATCGCCCCAACTTTCGGCGGCATCAATTTGGAAGATATTAAAGCGCCGGAATGTTTTGTCATTGAGGAACGCCTCAAAGCAATGCTGGACATTCCCGTGTTTCATGATGACCAACATGGAACCGCCATCATCGCTACCGCCGGGTTGATGAACGCACTGGAAATTTCCGGAAAAGACATTTCAAACATTAGTATTGTGGTGAATGGCGCGGGGGCGGCGGCGATTGCGGTTGCCGAGATGTTCATTCTGGCAGGGGCAAAACGAAAGAACATTACCATGTTGGATTCGCGAGGGGTCATCCAAACCGAACGCGAAAGTCAGTTGAATGAGTATAAGAAACGCTTTATGAAAAAAACGGAGGCGCGCACGCTGGCAGACGCTATGCGCGGTGCAGACGTGTTTATGGGGTTGTCGGCGGCAGATGTATTGACCCCGGATATGGTAAAAACTATGGCAGACCATCCCATTATTTTTGCCATGGCAAACCCCGATCCGGAAATTCGATATGAACTGGCGAAAGAAGCCCGCCCCGATGCCATCGTCGCCACCGGACGGAGCGATTATCCCAATCAGGCGAATAATGTACTGGGGTTCCCGTTCATCTTTCGGGGCGCGTTGGATGTTCGCGCCCGGCAAATTAATGATGACATGAAACTTGCGGCATCAAAGGCATTAGCGGCGCTGGCGCACGAAGATGTCCCCGATTCTGTGTTGCGGGCATACAACCTGCAATCGCTAAAATTCGGCATTGATTACATCATCCCCAAACCGTTCGACCCGCGTGTGCTGTTGTGGGTGGCGCCCGCCGTGGCTGAAGCCGCCATTAAAACCGGCGTGGCACGTCGACCGCTGGATATGAATGTGTACCGCGAACAACTGGAAGCGCGGCTGGGCAAAGGTTGGGAACTGATGCGGGCGATTATGAATAAGGCTCAGAGCATGTCCAAACGAGTTGTGTTCGGCGAAGGGGACGCTCCCAAAATAATTCGCGCGGCGGCTTTGGTGGAAGAAGAAGGCATCGGCAAGCCCATACTGTTGGGTGACCCGAAAATAATCAACCGGCGCATTGAAGAATTGGGATTGCATTTTACTCCGATGGTGGTCAATCCGGTAGATGATGCGAACTTTGATGCCTATGTCGAACAGCTGGTTGCCGACCGCCACCGTAAAGGTGTCACCGAGGCGAGCGCCCGCCGATTGATGCGAGAACGGCGATACTTTGGTCCGATGATGGTGAAAAAGGGGCAAGCGGACGCATTCATTTCGGGATTGCACCAGGATTATCCTGAAGTTATTCGCCCCGCCCTAGAAGTGGTGGGCACCGCCGAAGGGGTGCGGAAAGTCGCCGGGATGTACATTTTGATTGTCCACGATAAAGTGTATTTTGTGGCGGATACCACTGTAAATATCGACCCCAGTGCGGAAGATTTGGCAGAAATTGCCATACTCACCGCAGATGCAGTGCGACAATTTAACTTTGACCCGCGCATCGCTATGTTGAGTTTCTCAAACTTTGGCAGTACCCACCATCCCTTTACCGAAAAGGTACAGCGCGCCGTGGCGCTCGTGCGCGAACGCCGACCTGAGTTGGTTGTTGATGGTGAAATGATGGCTGATACCGCCGTTGTGCCGGAAATTGTGGATAAACTGTATCCGTTCAGCCGTGTTCGCGATGCCAATGTGCTCATCTTCCCCAGTTTGGAAGCGGCAAACATCGCCTACAAACTGGTGCAGCGATTGAGTAAAGGTGAGCTGATTGGACCTATTCTGCTGGGAATGGGTAAACCCGTTCATGTGTTGCAGCGTGGCGATGAAGTTCGTGAGATTGTGAATATGGCAGCCGTCGCCGTGGTTAACGCCGGACAGCAATAACAGGTAAATACGGTTGCAAAAAGGGGCGAACACATTGGTTCGCCCCTACCTCTTTGAGTCTAAAAAAGGCTAATTCTTGGAACTATACTCAACTGCGTCATAAAATAACATTTAATGGAGTGGGGGGGGTAATTCCCCGTGGCTTGCCACGAATGTCATTCCCGCGCAGGCGGGAATCCGGAAAATGGATTCCGGATATTTTTCTCCGAAAGATTCCGGAATGACAATTTGATACCCCGCAGCTTGCTGCGGGGAGCATTCATTGCAAGTTTTTGATGGCATTTGTAGGGGCGAACCTGCGTGTTCGCCCTGATTTGGCAGACGCACAGGTCTGCCCCTACCGTCTATAATGATACTTTGTGATGCCGTACAGCATAACACGAGTATGACCCGCAGTTAAATGACGGTGTTTTCGGCGGGAGGCAGTTCTACCGATCCCAACAGCGCATTAAACAGCGCCGCTTTTGAAGCGTGGTTGATAAATGCGATAACGGTATCGCCCGGCTTGATGAGCGTATTCCCATGTACCACCTCAACCAATCCCGACGGGCGGCGCAGCGAAACAATCACGCCATCATAGGGCAAATTACCCGCCAATTCGGCGATGGTTTTGCCCGCGCTGGGACTTTCCGGCGTAATTTGCACCTCCACAAATTCGGTGTTATCCACTTTCCGCAGGCGCAGTTGATCCATTCGGTGTTGAATCTTTGCCCGGTTGGTGAGCGCCAATGTGTATGCGCGAATCAAATCTTGCCGCCGGATAAGCCCCAGCACTTTTTTGGGATTTTCGCGGGCTACCACCGGCAAACGACCCACATCACGCACACTGAGCCGCCGCATTACATCTGCCATCGTTTCATCGGGGAAAGCCACCAGCACATTTTTGGAGGCAATTTCTTTAACCAACGTTTTGTTGGGTACACCTCTTTCGGTGGCGCGTTCAATATCAAAAATCGTCACAATGCCGTATAAATCGTCGTTTTCGTCTACCACCGGTAGCCCTCGCCGATGATATTTGTTCAATACGGCAGTAGTGTCTGTTAAATCCAGCGAATGGGGGATGGTATATGCCTCGGGACGCATCGCTTCAGACACGGTAATACCCTGCATTATGTCCACGTCTCGTCCCGACCGCAGTTGAATGCCGCGCCGCACAAGTTTCAGGGTGTAGATAGTTTCTTTTCGCATCGCCATTGACACCAATGTGCTGATAACCGTTGCCAGCATCAGCGGTAAAATCAGCCGATAATCGTTGGACATTTCAAATACAATGATGATGCCGGTCATCGGGGCATGAGTTGCAGCGGCAAACACGGCAGCCATGCCCACCAGTGCGTATGCCCCCGGCGAAGCTGTGATGGCGGGCAGAAACATATGCACCGCAGTTCCAAATACCCCGCCGAGCATCGCTCCCATGAACAGCGATGGGGCGAATACCCCGCCGGAATTTCCAGACCCCAACGTAAAATCGGTGGCGAATAGCTTGCCGAAAATGAGCAGCGCCATCATTGCTACCGGCACGTTTCCTTCTAATGCTTTACCGATGAACTCCAACCCGGTGCCGAGCGAGTCGGGGGCGAGTAACGCCAGCAGTCCCAGCAGCAACCCGCCGATAGCCGGTTTTAACGCATCGGGGAATTTCCAAGCGTCAAATTTATCTTCAAACCAGTATAACGTGGTCACGAATGCCCACGCTACCAGTGGCGCCAATAACCCCAAAGTAATGTAAAAGAGTACTTCCCACGAACTGACCATATTGTAGGTCGGGACGGCGAAAGCAGGGATGCTTCCCAAAAAGCTGCGGCTGACAATACTGGCTGTTACCGCGCTGACCACCACACTACCGAAATAGCCGGTGGTGAATTCGCCCAAAATAATTTCCAGCGCGAAAATTGAACCGGCGATGGGAGCGTTAAATACGGCGGCAATACCTGCCGCTGCTCCGCACGCCACTAAATTGCGAATGCGTGCCTCGGACAAATGAAATAGTTGCCCCAGCACCGACCCCAGCGCCGAACCAATTTGTACGATGGGACCTTCGCGCCCGGCGGAACCGCCGCTGCCGATGCACGCTGCGGATGCCACCGCTTTTATCACCACTACCGGCGGGCGAATGCGTCCTCCGTTCAGCGCGATGGCTTGCATTACTTCCGGTACGCCGTGTCCTTTGGCTTCTTTGGCAAACCACGAAATAAGCGGTCCGGAAATGAGCGAGCCTAATGCCGGAATCAGCACGATGGCAAATTTACCCAACGGCAACCTGAGCCATTTTAGAATTACATCAAAAAATAGCCAGTGGGTTTGGTTTAGAAGCCAGATGAACCCTACCGCGCCGTAGCCGGTAAGCACCCCCACGATGATGGCGGTGAGCAGCAAAGTGGCTGTTTCCGATGGTTGGTAGCGGTCTAGTAACTGTTTATTGAACTGGCGGATGCGTTGGAAGAAATTTTTGGTGGGTGTTTGTACTTCTCCGGATGTCATACATACCTCGTATTTTAAAAAATATTGTTTGCGTGCCAGCACACAAACAATGCCATTCTATGCCTACCCAAAAGCGATTGCAAAAAAAGAGACATAGGGTGAACCGGAGAGGTAGAATATTCGTATGAATGGCAGGATTATGCGACCGATTCAATCTAATTTGGGTTTAATTCCCCGTGGCTTGCCACGACTATCATTCCCGCGCAAGCGGGAATCCAGAAAATGGATTCCGGATAATTTCTTGTGGAAATTTCCGGAATGACATTTTGATGCCCTGCAGTTTTATCCGTATCATCTGCGTTCTATTGGATTGCTTTTTTAAATG
>CAYZQQ010000208.1:0-6266 GCA_964480075.1 uncultured Anaerolineaceae bacterium | reverse complement strand
TCCCTAAATCAGAACCGTAAGGAAGCCACATGGCAAAAACCTATTATTCGTATGATCCAACCCGGTTGCGCCCCACGGATTGTCTCCCGCCGGTTCGCCTTTAAAGAGCGACCATAACAGATAAAACACCGGCAACGAGAAGCCAACCAGCAATAGCGTTGCGCCCGCCGTGGACAGCACATTCCAAAATTGAAATTCGGGGGAATATTCGTGGACACGGCGCGGCATTCCCAGATACCCCAAAATAAACTGCGGGAAAAAGGTGAAATTGAACCCGAAGAATGAGATGACCGCTGCGATGCGCGCCCACATTTCATTGTACATTTTGCCCGTAATTTTGGGCCACCACAGATGTAACGCCCCCAAATACGACATCACCATCCCGCCGACCATCACATAATGAAAGTGCGCCACCACAAAATAGGTGTCCGTCAAATGAACATCAAGGGCGATGGCGCCCAGATACATCCCGGTCAAGCCGCCGACTAAAAACAGCCCGATAAACGACAGCGCATAAATCATCGGCGCAGAAAAGGTGATATTGCCTTTATAGAGTGTCGCCGTCCAGTTGAAGATTTTTATTGCTGAAGGAATTGCCACCACATACGACAGGAAGGAGAACACCACGCTCGCATACGGCGATTGCCCGCTGACGAACATGTGATGTCCCCAAACCAAAAACCCAAACACGGCAATCAGCAAGCTGGAAAAAGCAATAAAGTGATACCCGAACACTCGTTTTTTAGCGAAGGTGGTAATTATTTCACTGATAACGCCCATACCCGGCAAAATCATAATGTATACCGCCGGATGGGAATAAAACCAGAACAAATGCTGAAAGAGCAACGGGTCGCCGCCGAGTTTCGGGTCGAAAATGCCAATTTTAAATATACGCTCAACTGCCACCAACAAAATGGTAATGGCGACTACCGGCGTTCCTAAAACCATAATCAAGCTGGTGGCATAGTGCGCCCACACAAATAATGGCAACCGAAACCACGTCAATCCCGGAGCGCGCATTTTGTGAATGGTGGTGATAAAATTTATCCCCGTGAAAATGGATGAGAATCCGGCAATAAAAATACCGATACCCATGAGCGCCACATATCCGTTGGCGTAGGTGGTGCTGTACGGCGCGTAAAACGTCCATCCGGTATCCACTCCGCCAAGCATCGCGGCGGTGAGCGCCAGCAGCGCGCCGATAATATACACATACCAACTTGCCAAATTTAAGCGTGGAAACGCCAAATCGCGCGCGCCGAGCATCATCGGCAAAACGAAATTCCCGATGGTGGTGGGCAATGACGGCACCAAAAAGAAGAAAATCATGGTGATACCATGCATGGTAAACGTTCGATTGTACATTTCCGCCGACAACAAATCGCCGGCAGGGGTGAGTAATTCCAAACGCATGAGCGCGGCAAAAATTCCGCCCACGGCGAAAAAGAAGGTAATTGAAATGAGATACAATATCCCGATGCGTTTATGGTCGGTGGTCAATAACCACGATTTTAATCCATACGCAACATTAAGATAATTTTCTTTTACTTTGGATTGGGGCGCATCTAACGCTGCCGTTCCGTACATTAGCGTTCTTCCTTTCAAATTTATAAACTATATTCGGCTCAATCAACCTATTTTGATAGCGATTCGAGGTAATTCACCAAATCAGTTACTTCTGCATCCGACAACACGCCTGCCAACGTAGGCATAATCGGCTGGAAGCCCTGCACCACTTTGGCGTTCGGCATTAAGATAGATTCGCGGACATAGGCTTTGTCAGCGGTGATAGTTTCGCCACTTTCCAACGTTACTTTACTTCCAAACACGCCACCCAGCGCCGGACCCACCGAGTCTGCGTTCAGTTGATGGCAGGCTGTGCAACCGGATGTTACATATAACGTTTCTCCCCGTTGTGCCGATGCATCTTCTTTAGCCTCTTCGGTGGCATTTTCCTCCTCGTTTGGAGGGGCAACTTCGGTAGCTGTTGGTTGAACACCGGCAGCGGTTGTCGGTTCCGCAGTGGGCGCAGCAGTGCCCCCCCCGGCGCCCGATAACGATTTGATGTATGCGGTCAGTTGGATAATTTGGGCTTCTGACACCTGCCCTTCAAATGTAGGCATAATGGGCGCGAACCCTTTTACAACATCCGCACTCGGCAAGATGATGGATTGCCGAAGGTATTCTTCATCGATCGTCACGGTGGCGCCGCTTTCCAGTTCAACCTGACTGCCAAAGATGCCGCCGATAGCAGGTCCCACACCCTTAACGTTGGGTTTATGACACCCCGCACAGCCCAACTGATTAAATAATACCGCGCCTGCCACTTTGGGGGTTTGTTCGGCGCCGCCGGCAGCAATATTGCCGCTCTGTAACCAGCTCTCATAATCGGCAGGGTTCATCACGTACACGGTCCCCTTCATATTGGCGTGGTCTGTGCCACAGTATTCTGCACAAAATAGATGATATTCCCCCACTTTTGAAGCCTGAAACCATTCGGTGGTATATCGTCCGGGCAAAACATCTTGTTTAATGCGGAATGCCGGTACAAAAAATGAATGGATGACATCCTGCGAAATCATACGCAGTTTTACGGGTTGCCCCACCGGCACATGCAATTCGTTAATTTCGCGGCGACCGTTATCGTGTTGAATTTGCCACATCCATTGTTTGCCGATAACTTGAATATCCAACGTGTTGGCGGGGGGGCGAATCATATTAAAATAGATGCTGGTTGACCAACCAAACATCCCCAGCGCCAGAATTAACGGCAATACCGTCCACGTAATCTCAATTTTCCGTTCACGTTTTTCGTTAGAAACCAATTTACGGTTGACGTGCGCTCCCCGACGATAACGGAAGGCAAAAAACAGCACCAGCGCGAAAATAGCTACTGTAAAGAATACCGACAAACCGGTCAGCACCCAGAAAAAGGTGTCAACCTGTCCGGCAATTGTTGAAGCGCTTTCGGGAAAAATTTGAAAATGAAACATAATCGTTAACCTATCTGTGTGGTGGAGTTTAGATTTCAGACCTGTATAATTATCCGGTAATATCGGCAGACGATTTATCTCGCCGTGACAGCACAAACATCACCGTGGCAATGGCAAGCACCGTAATAATCCCCAAAAATCGGAGGATATTCATAATTGCCAGCGTATATTTCCCCGATTTCGGGTCGTAGTGAAAACAGCGCAAAAGGATCTGGTCAACCGGCGACCCGATTTTGTTTTCCGAGCCTTCCAGCAACCCCAGTCGCAAATCATTGGCAGAAAAGTTTATGCCAAATAAATAGCGGGTAATTTTCCCTTCGGGGGTGACGATGACAATGCCTGCCGGATGCGCATATTGGTTTTGTTCGGCATTGTACACATAATAGAAGCCGGCGGTGTCGGTTACACGATGGATTTGTGCTGAGGTGCCGGTTAAAAAGTGCCATCCCGCCGCGCTATCGGGACGTTTGTATTTTGCCGTTATCTCCGCTTTTTTAGCAGCGGCGGCGGTCGCATTTTCTTCCGGGTCGATGCTCAAGGCAATCACGTCAAAATCTTTACCGATGGTAAAATCAATTTGCTGCACACTCTCAACAAATCCGCTATATACCAGCCCGCACAAGTTGGGGCAGCGATAATACGATAGCAACAGCACCACCGGACGCTGACCGAAATAGTTCATCAACTGCACTTGTTCGCCTGTTTCATCAACAAACGTGGCATCCAGTGGAATTTGCGCGTTCAAATTCTGGTCGAATCTGACCTGCCCCACCGCATCGCTCTGCGTTTGGCTGCCCGGACCGCTTGCCAACGCCACTGTTCCACTGAGTACTCCCAGTAGCACCGCCAGTAACAACCGGCATCCCCAACGAAGCATCATCGTTATTGTCCTTCTCGCACCGGGAAGCCCTGTTTAAGCGCCAACTCCATTGCCCGGTCAATGGGGATGCGTCCGATGCCGGCATTTTTATCAACCCAACCATAAGTGGTGAGTGTTTCATGTTCGCGTGCCAAAAAAGCATCCAATTCAGCTGCCGGGTCTGCCTCCAACTGCGGTGCGTTGTTGGGCACCGGCGAAGCCTGCACTGCGGATGCAGCGGTATCTGTGGCAGCACGTTTGTTTTCTTCCGCGCGGAACCATATTCCGAGCGCAACCATTGACAGAACCATAAATATGGCTAATCCGGCTAAAAACCAGATCACGGGACCCATTGGCACATCTCGGCGCTCATGTCCGGTATAATCTTGATTAGAATGATTCGCTGGTTGCCGGTTGTCCATGCGCCACCTCCTCCTCTTCCATTCGAGGGTCAAATTTCGGTAATAGCGATTGTTTCTTCAATTGTGAAATAAACAGGGCAATCCACACCCCGCCGATACCCACCAGCGCCGCCAAGTCAAGCCAGTTCAGCGCAAATTGCGGTTTGAAAACGGGCATAATGAACCAATAAACATCCACAAATCGCATCACCAAAATAACCCCTGCGATAGCCGCGACGCGCCCATAATTACGTTTATTGCTGCGCAGCAACAGCAATAGGAAAGGAATGACAAAGTGAAAAAGTACCAGTACAACTGCCACCCCATCCCAACCACCTGCTTGGCGCGTGAGATACCACGGGATCTCTTCCTTTAAATTGCCCAACCAAATAATTAAAAACTGCGATAATTCAACATACGCCCACAACACGATCATGGTGAGCAGGAAGTTTCCCAAATCATTAAATTGTAACGGGGTGAGCTTGCCGGAAAACGATTCATCGTTGCGGACCAACGAGAGCATAATGGTGGCAAACGCAAATGCTGCTGCGCCTGCTCCCACGCCGAAAATTACGCCATAAATCGTCGAAAACCAGTGTGGTTCCAGCGACATCATCCAGTCAAACGAGGCAAACGATACGGTCAATCCAAGGATTGCCGTGGCGGGACCGCTGAACGATTTTAACCGCTGATGCAAAGCGGCGCTATGTTCTTCGTCCCGGCGCTGCCCCCACCGGCGAAACAAATACGCCAGCACCGTCCAAATTACCAGATAGCCAATCGCTCGAACCACAAAAAACGGTACATTTAAATAGGGCGCTTTGTGCTGCAACAGTAAATCGTGTGCTACCACCTCCGGTCGCGCCCACAAGTACAGTGTTGGCAGGGCAAACAGCAGCGGGATGGTAAACAGCAACATCAACGGCAGGGTTAAACTGCCCGCCTCCAAAATACGTTGAATAACCACGCCCCAACGCCCGCTAACCAAATAATGGATTGCCAGAATAAAAAGACTGCCAACCGACAGTTGCAACCAGAAAACGTATCCCACCAAATATGATTGGAAAAATTGTTCGCTGTTCAAGACCGCGCCGACAATACTCGCCAAGATGCCAACGATGCCGATACCCAGCGCGATTTTTTGCGTTTGATTAAATTGAGCCTCAAATGATGTCATCCGCTTCATTCTATTGTTCCTCTAATTTCTGCACATCATCCGCCGGCAGTGACGATACCTCTGCGTGCTGGCTGAGTTGCAATGCTTTGATGTAGGCGGCGATTGCCCAACGGTCTTCCACCTTTACCCGCACTTTGTAGCTGTACATCACTCCAAATCCGTTGGTCATCACATCGAAAAAATAACCCGGCGGCGCGGCGCGCAGACGGTCAATATGAAACGATGGCGGTTGTTTGAAGCCGCGCTGCACCACCATACCGTTTCCATCGCCGAGTTCACTGTGGCACGGGGCGCAAAATACATTGAACCGCTGCTGTCCGCGTTCCAGCACATCACGAGTGATGGGCATAGGATATGTAGCAGCATAATCGCCGTTAATGCGCCCGGTGTATAGCTGTTCATCGAGCCGTAATTGTCCGCGAGCCACCGTGTCGGCGACGGGCATTCGCGCCGAGCGCTGGTCTTTGAAAAACGTATTTTCTGCCAACGGGTCATAGCGTGGCTGATACCGCATTAACTGGGCGCCATACAATTGGTTGCTGCACCCGGCGAGTATCGCCAGCGCCAGCGCCAACAGCGCCAGCTTTACCGGTTTTGTGCCGAAAACGGCGTGAATTTGTTGCATTACAGTTCCCATTTTCCTACCCTGATAGCTGTGGCTTCGCTGAAATCATCTTCACCCGCCGCTTCATCGGGCGAATGCGCAACATCTGTGATATTGCCGGGATTGAGCGTCTCTAAAAAACGACGGGTTTCCTCCGCATCAAATTTGGGGTCACGCGCTTCAATGCACAAAAAAAACTTATCCAGAGATGCTCGCTCAAACCCCGCCGCAT
>CAYZQQ010000207.1:0-6269 GCA_964480075.1 uncultured Anaerolineaceae bacterium | reverse complement strand
CCCTTTGTGCCGCACAGCACCGGCGGCGGGCACGAAGAGGGTCGCCGCCCCGGCACGGAAAATGTGCCGTACATCGTCGGCACGGCGAAGGCGCTGGCGCTCGCCACCGAAAATTGGCAATCGCGGCGAGACGCTATCGCCGCCCTGCGGGACAAGCTGATTGACGGTGTGCTGGAACGTGTGCCCGGCGCACATCTGACCGGACACCCCACCGAGCGTTTGCCGCACAACGCCAGTTTCGTGCTTGAAAACTGCGATGCTTCCGCCTTGCTGATGCACCTCGATATGCACGGTATCGGCGCGGCGAGCGGCAGTGCATGCGCCACCGGCAACCCCGAACCGAGCAAGGTGCTCACCGCGATGGGCTTTCCGCGTGAATTGGCGCTCGGCGCGCTGCGGCTGACGCTGGGCAAGCATACTACATCCGCCCAGATTGACCGCGTGCTGGACGTGTTGCCGCAGGTGGTCGAACCAGTGCGGAACGTGTATACTATCCAAGAGTAGCCAAATGGAGTTTTGCGATGTCCTCAGTTTTGGAAAAGATGCGAAAACTTGAAAAACATATTGCTGCCGATACTGCCGCCATTGACCCCGTGCTGGAATTGACACTGGACAAATTACTGGCGCGTGAAATTGCCCGTGCAACGGCGCAAAAAGAGACGCTGGCAGCACAAATCGCCCAGTTTGAAGCGCAGTACCAGTTGAGCAGCGCCGATTTTTCAGCGCAGTTTCGAGCCGGAACACTCGGTGATGCGGTGGATTTCATCGAATGGGCGGCAACGCTGGAAATGCTGCAACACGTGAATGATCGGCTGGCCTCCCTCAAAAACGGCACTGAAAAATGAACACCCTCATCGCTGAATACTTTGCCCGCATTGAAACCCATTTCATCACCAGCCCGATTATTGCCGCCTACACCATCATCCGGAAGAATATTGCCTTTTCAGATGGAAAATTGCGTATCCGGCTGACTTTGCGGAACGATGATTTTATCGAATTATTTGCATATATCATCGAAAATCCCGGCGATATCACGATGGGCAAATATAGCATTCACTGGCAAAAGCAGGATGGTACACCCGTCAAACGCTGGGATAATGCGCCCCATCATCCATCGCTCCCAAACGCGCCCCATCATATCCATTTGAGCAATGGCAGCGTAATCTCAAATCCAGTGATGCCTGAAATTTTGGATTTATTGAAAGAAATTGAGCAGGAATTTAAACAAAATGACTGAAACAAAACCCCGCGTGGTCGTCGCCATGAGCGGTGGCGTGGATAGCTCGGTGGCGGCGGCGCTGCTGGTGGAACAGGGCTACGATGTGGTCGGGATGATGTTGCGCCTGTGGTCGGAAGATGGTGGCGCGGCGAATCGCTGCTGCACGCTGGACGCAATTGATGACGCCCGCGCCATCGCCGGAATGCTCGGCATTCCATTTTACGTGCGCGATTACAAAGATATTTTCAAAAAAACCATCGTCGAACCGTTCATCGAAGCCTATGCCGGTGGGCAAACCCCGAATCCGTGTCTCACCTGCAACCGGGTGATTCGATTCGACATGCTCCTGCGAGAGGCGCTCGCGCTCGGTGCGGAATATCTGGTGACGGGGCATTATGTCCGCGTGCGCCAAAATGATTCCGGCGAATGGGAGCTGTGGCGCGGCGTGGACCCCACCAAAGACCAAAGTTACGTGCTGCACAGCCTGAATCAGCAAAACCTGCCGCACGTCTTTTTCCCGCTGGGCGATTACACCAAAGAACAGGTGCGGCAGATGGCGGAAGATTTCGACCTGCCGGTGTTCAACAAACCCGACAGCCAGGATTTGTGCTTTCTGGGTGACGGCGGGTATCGTGGATTTTTGCAGCGCAACGCCCCCGAAACGCTCACCCCCGGCGAAATTGTGGACACACGCGGTAACATTCTCGGCGAACACAGCGGCTTGCCGAATTACACCATCGGGCAGCGAAAAGGACTGGGCATTTACCGCCCCGAACCGACGTTTGTGATTGCGCTCAATCCCGCCGAAAATGAGGTCGTTGTCGGCGGGCGAGATGAATTGGGGCGCGATGAACTGACCGCGCACAGCGTCAGCTATGTTTCCGGCAAGCCCCCCGCCGAATCCATCCGCGTCTCGGCGAAAATCCGCTACAAATCGCGCCCCGTGCCCGCCACGGTCACCCCGCTGGATGGGAATCGTCTGCGCGCCAAATTTGATTCCCCACTACCGGACATCACCCCCGGACAGGGTTTTGTCTTTTATGATGGCGATAAAGTCCTCGGCGGCGGCACAATTGAAATGACGAGTGAATAGCAGTCAGCCATCAGTTTTTAGGTTCTGTTGACGTTTTCCGGAAATAGGTAATATCTTTCTGACAACAGTGCTATATCCGGTAATGTCATTCCCGCGAAAGCGGGAATCCATAAATTCTTCTCTGGATTCCGGATAATTTCCTTCGGAAATTTCCGGAATGACCTCCGAAGCGAAAGATTTCATACCATTTTGTTCAGAAATACTGAAATGTCAACATGCCCTAGTTTTCAGTTGTCAGTCAATAGCCATCATACAGCATAATTTAGCGCGTCAGTAATTCTCTATCCCTATCCATCCCCCACTTTTCACTTTTCGTTCTTCACTTTTCACTACCTGTACTCGCCCATTTGCCCTGCATCTGCTATAATTGTGATGTTATAATATCATTGGGTCTTTGGGAATTTGTGGGGTTAGCCCCGAAATAAATTTCAGGGCTAAAAACAAAAGCCGACTTAAAGTCGGCTTAAGCTATCAGCCTGAACTTTAGTTCAAGGCAAAAACGCGGCAATCTTGCACACCCCCTGAAATCCGAAAGACCCACATTATTTTGGAGCGAACTCATGGAAAATCACAGCGATTCAACCGTTGTGGGACCGTCATTGGTTCCCAAACTAAAAATTCTGCGCGGCGATGGGCAGGGTACTCGTTTCACGCTGAAATTTAAGACTCGCATCGGACGCGAAACCGATAACGATGTCATTCTCAATGACCCCAAAGTTTCGCGCTACCACTGTCAGATAACATTTGAAGACAGCAAATGGGTTTTAACCGATTTGGGCAGCGTCAACGGCACGCTGCTGAACGGATTGCCCGTCAGCGTGCCGCAAAAGTTATCGCACGGCGCACAACTAACTGTGGGCGATACGGTGATGGCATTTGTTGACCCGATGGATGCCGCCGAGCAGCCCATCGACCCCAGCGCCACCATCATCGGCGGGAAATTGCCTCCACGAACCGCCAAACCTGCCGCAAAAAAATCGTCATCTGCCATCTGGATGGGAGGTGTCGCAGTCGTTTTACTTTTGATTGCCACCGTCGCCATTTTGCTATGGCTGCGTCGCGGCAGCACAACTCCCACCCAACCCGCCGTCAAACCGACCATCGCGCTCATCCGCACCACCCCCGTCAATAAAGCGCTGGTATTAAAATATGAAGAAGATTTTAGCGACTCAAACAGCGGGTGGGATGATGCCTTCGGGCAGGCATACACCAAACAATATGGCAACAATCAGTACCATATCGAAATTACCACCAGCAATTTGGTGGTATGGGGATTGGCGAACCGTAACGCCGCCGATTTCGAAATGGAAGTGGAAGCAACTCCCCAAACCAACGATTCGGATATCACATACGGGTTCATTTTTCGGTATGTTGATGCCAACAACTATTACCGATTTGATGTTTCGCCGGACGGATTTTTCCTGCTGACAAAATTTGAAAATGGCGAATGGCACACGCTGGTGGATTGGACAGCATCAGATGCCATCAACACCGGCACTGCCACCAACGTGCTGAAAGTATCGGCGTTTGGGAACGAAATTATTGTGTTCGCCAACGGGCAGGAATTAACCCGCATCACCGATGAATCGTTCAGCACAGGAAATTTCGGCTTTTTCACCAGCACATTCGAGGGCGAACACAGTTGGGTTAGTTTTGACAATTTGAAGCTGTGGGCGCCCGACTCGGCGCAAATTGCGCGGATTGCCGCCCCGACCCCCGCCCCGGCGCAGCCGGTTCAACAATCCGCCGCGACGCCATCACCCACCGAAAATACACTCGCCGCGTCGCCAACAGCAGAAACAACAGAAACGCCCGCCACCGAAACAGCCATCACCGAAACCATCGCGCTGACGCCCACGACGGTGGCAACTGCCACTATTGCCGCACCGACTCCGCTGCCTAAATTTGTGACGCACGACCAGCCGCTGGCGCGCGGTGAAACCCGGTTGGCAGGAAGCATCATTTTCCCCGTGTATGACCCGGTTCGGGGCACGTATGATATTTTCCGCGCCAACACTGACGGCAGTGACCGCGAACAACTTTTCGCCGAAGCAAGTCAGCCCGCTGCCAACCGACCGGGCGATACCATCGCCTATCGCAGTTGGAAGGCAGATGAACGAGGTCTCATTTCGCAAAAGTTGGGTGAATCCGACCATTGGGTGTTTGAGCCATTCTTTGAATCCGGCAGCCCGACATTCTCCGCCAACGATGATTTCTTTATTTTCCATTCACGCGCCGGACGGCAAACGCCCGCGCTCTACCGTACCGTTGGCACGGAGCGCGACGTGTTGCGCCGCAACAGCGCTCCCATTGAAGGGGATATGCCCGCGGCTGTGCCTGACGGACGGCTGGTGTATCACGGATGTTTGGGAAATGAGTGTGGCATCATTCGCACCAATTTGGACGGCGGCGACCCGCTGGCGCTGACTGATACCGCAGACGATACTGCCCCCGCCGTTTCGCCGGACGGGAAAACCGTGGCGTTTATGTCCAACCGTACCGGGAATTGGGATGTATTCACCATCGGCATTGACGGGCAAAATTTACAGCAATTGACCACCGGCGATGGCAGCGACGGGGTGCCCACATGGTCGCCGGACGGGAAAAATATCGCCTTCGCCTCCAATCGAGATGGTGAATGGGCAATCTGGGCAATCTCCGCCGCCGGAAATAACGAACACCAATTGTTCAAAACAAATGGCTCGGTGGACGGCATTGTGCAGATTGACTCCGCCCACTCGTTCGGTTGGCTGGAAGAACATATTGTCTGGACTCCATAACAATTATCAATGAACACTGACCAATGAACAACAATTGATAATTACTCATTGATAATTGGTAATTGGCTATGACATCGCAACTTCTGAAACTTCTGGCAATTTTATTGACGCTTTTCTTTTTGGTGATGGGCTTCATCACATTGACGGGCAATCAGGCAGTGGAGACCGTCGCCGCACAACCCACGATAACCGCCGGCTCCACCGAAACTGCAATCGCCACCATCGCCCCGCCAGAAACGGCGACACCCACGGCGACGTACACAGCCTCGGCAACCGCATCGCCCACACATGCGGCGACGGCGACATCAACGGTAACCGCCAGCCCGACGGTCACAGCAACCGACACCCCTGCCTCCACTGAAACGCTCATCGCCACCGAAACGCCTGCATCGGACACGGTAAACGAAACACCCGTTCTCACCGCTACCCCCGCGCCAACCGACACGCCATCGGGCCCCCCCACCGACACCCCAACGCCGACCGTTACCCCCACCCCCGTCCCGCGCACGGTTCGCGCCGATGACGCGCCCGATTTCACGGTAGCAACACCACACCTGTGGTTCACCCGCCCCTTCACCGATGAATTTGCAACTTGGGGCAGTTGGTGGTATCCGTATGGCACCAACAATCATGGCGAATATCTGTGGCATCGCGGCAACGATATTCAGAACCCGGAAGGCGCGCCGATTATCGCGGTGGGTGACGGGTTGGTGGTGTTCGCCGACCGCGATACCACCCGCGCCGTGGGTCCCAGCACCGATTTTTACGGGCAAGCAGTGGTCATTCAGCACAATCGGGGCATCACCACTACCGCCGAGCCGAATAAAACGCTGCCCGTTTTCACGCTGTATGGGCACGTGTCGAAAGTGCTGGTGAAAGAAGGCGACACGGTGACCACCGGACAGCCCATCGCGCTGGTGGGGCAGGAAGGGGTCGCGCTGGGTCCTCATCTACATTTGGAGGTGCGGTTGGGCAAAAATAGCTATCTGACAACCCAAAATCCCGATTTGTGGGAGCGTCCCGACCCCGGTTATGGCATCATCGCCGGACGGGTGGTGGATGCCAACGGGTTCTATGTGCCACAACAATCCGTTTTGCTCTACCTCGCCGCCGCACCGGACAAATTTTGGCGGGAGACACACACCTACCCTGACCATCGCTATACCCCCGACCCCGC
>CAYZQQ010000206.1:0-6289 GCA_964480075.1 uncultured Anaerolineaceae bacterium | reverse complement strand
CACAAAAGTACCATGAACACCATGGCCCAGCAAAGTTTATCGCTACTGTACCCCACTGCGGAAGAATTCGCCCGGCAGTTGCCCCAGCCGCCGGGGGTGTCAGACAAAATTTTGGTGGTCAGCGATAGCCGTATGGCGCGGGAATGTTTCACCGATGATTGCGCCCCCTTTGAACCATTGCCGCACGATGCGGTGGAAAATGTCATTTTGCAATTGTATGGTCCCGACACCACCCATCAGGTATCGCCGGAAAATATCAATTCCATCACCTTTGCCGAATTGAAACAGGTGCTGGTGGGGTCGCTGGCGCTGGCAAACGCAGACAACGCCTCACCCGCACCGCTGGCACATACACCGGAGGAAGTTACCACACTCATCCAGCAGGCAGATTGGGTAATTTTCGCCGCACTCGATTTGAATGTGGATAAATATCCCAACTCCGACGCGCTGAAACTTTTTCTGGCGCAGGGAGTGAGCAGTTTATACAATAAAAACCTAATTGTGCTGGCGTTGAATGCTCCCTATTTTTTGGACACCACCGAAATCAGCAAATTGACCGCCTATTTGGGGCTGTACAGCAAAACCGCCCCCCAATTAGAAGTGGCTGTGCGAGCTATTTTCGGGGAAATGTCGCCGCAGGGCGCGCCGCCCGTTTCAGTGGATGGCATCGGGTACGATTTGCCCACCATTCTCTCGCCCGACCCCACCCGCCCGTTTCCACTTGCCGGCTCTGCCGGGGAAAATAACGCTCCGGCAAAAGTAACCACCCGATTGACTGCGGGTCCCATTCTTGACCACAACGGCAACCATGTCCCCGATGGCACGCCGGTTCAATTTGTGGCAACCTACGATGACGGGCAAAGTGTCACCATCCCCATCACCCAAACGGTGGACGGCATCGCTTCCGTTGCCCTCACGCTGACACGCGCCGGAACGGTGAAAATTTCGGCATTCAGCGGGGATACCAAAAACGAAAAAGACGTTATGCTGACGCTCGCCGCGCCGACCGCCCAGCCCGCTACTGCCACCCCAAACCCATCGCCGACCGCCACCGACACCCCCGCACCGGCAACACCCATCCCCGCCGCCACTGCCGCGCCGACTGCCACCGCCGCCGCCAATATTTCTGCGAATACCGGCGCGCCGGATACAAATCTACCGCCACAAGAAACCACACCGCTCAATTTGCTCATCGCGCTGGCAGCCATCGCGCTGGCAGCCATTGGCGGCACGGCTTTCGCGCGATTATTCGGGACACGCATCAACCGCATCCGCTGGGTGCTTGGTGCGGCTGTCGGGGGACTGGCGGTATATATTTTGGTGGGCATGGGTTGGCTTCGATTTGGGGATTTATTTTCGGCAGGGATGCCACATCTATGGCTACGCGCAATTTTCGGGGGAGTAATTTTGATTGTGGGATTGATTGTCGCGGCAAGTGTGGGGCTTTCGGCGAAAACAGTCAGCCGCCGAAGGTAATCCACAGCGCCCACGCCAGCAAAATAGCGGCGGTGGTTGCCAGCGGCGCATTTTCGCGGAGCAGTGCGGCAATCGAATTTGATGGCACATGATTGGCGGTACGAGAATCAGACGCGGCGGATGGCTCACCGTTGAACGCGGCGCGCCACGCCGCCACCGATTCGGGGCGGTCGTTGGGATGAAGCTCCATCGCCCACAAAACAGCATCGCAAAACTCATCGGTCAAATCGGGATTGATGGATTTTAGGGTTGCCAGCGAAGTGGGGGTCAAAAAACGATTATTGGCGCTGGGCGGCGTTTCACCCGTCGCCAAATGATAGCAGGTTGCGCCCAAGGCATACAAATCGGCGCGCGCATCGGTATGCCCCAAATGGTCAACATATTGCTCAAGCGGGGTGTATGGCAAACTGCCCAATCCCTGCAAGCCGGTAATGGTGCGCGGGTCGGTGGGGTCGAGCGGTTTTGCCAGCCCAAAATCAACCAGTTTCACCCGGTTTTCGGGGGTGAGTTTGATGTTCGCCGGTTTTATGTCGCGGTGCAACACCACCGGCTGGCGCGAATGCAAATAACTGAGCACATCGCACAACTGCGCTATCCATTCGCGGACGGTCATTTCCGGCAAAAATTCGCCATTTTTTTGCGCCTGTTTCAGCAACTGTTCCAAGTTTTGACCGGGCACATAATCCATCACCAAATAGTCGCAATTGGCGGCATCATCGGCAAAATAATCGCTCACCTTTGGCAAACCGGGGTGGTCAAGACGTGCCAAAATAGACGCTTCTTGCTGGAATTGCTTTCGCCCCGCCTGTGATACGGCGTTTTCCAGCCGCTGTTCTTTCACCGCACAGCGCCGCCCTTCCAACCGAAGGTCGTCTGCCAAATATACCGCGCCCATTCCACCGGAGCCAATCAGCCCCACAATGCGGTATCGGTCGCGTAAAATTGTGCCGGGTTTCAAACGCATTTCAAGTTTCACGTTTCTGGTTTCTGGTTGAAACAAATTGCTGACCAATGTTATCAGCATAAACCATTCAATTCAGACTGTCAAACGGAGGGAAATATGTCCACAGAAGAATTGGCAAATAGTGCGTTATTAATTTGGCAGGATGGCGAATTGATTAAAAACCAATGGCTGCTGGATGCAGATGAAATTCTCATCGGCAGAGATGTGTCGTGTCAGGTTTCGCTGCCCAGCCGCTGGATTTCACGGGTGCATGCCCGGTTGCGCCGTCAAAATAACGGCTTCGTCGCCGAAGATGCGGGCAGCAAAAACGGATTGTATATCAACGGCGGGCGAGTTTTTCAACCGCATCTGCTCACCGATGGCGACCGCATTCAGCTTGCACCGGGGCTGGAACTGGTTTTTGTTGATAGTGAAGCCACCGCGCCGTTGCCGGGCAGAATGGTGGAACGATTGCGCATCGACCCCGATACGCGGCAGGTTTATCTGCATGGACAGTTGATTTCGCCCCCGTTGAGCGCGCATCAATACAAAATACTCGCCGCACTCGCCGCGCAGCCGGGGCGGGTGTACAGCCGGTTCGACATTATTCAGGCGGCGTGGCACGATGAAAATAGCGAAGGTGTGACCGACGACGCGCTCGACGCGATGGTTCGGCGGTTGCGGCAGCGGCTTTCCCGCCTTGACCCGAACCATGAATATATCATCACCGTGCGCGGGTATGGGTTTAAATTAAATTTAGATTGAGTTTGCTCCCCCAAAAAAGTTTGGTAGAATCAATTTACCTTTGTTGCAAAAATACATCTTCACGCCCTGACAGAAAATCAACCCACACCGGAGGAACGTCCAATGAGTCCCACCCCCGCATCAGAGCGATTTCAAGTAACGCTCAGTCGAAATTTAAGCCTTTTCGACATCACCATGATTGGCGTTGGGGCAATGATTGGCGCAGGTATCTTTGGGTTGACCGGGCTTGCCGCCGGTGAAGCCGGACCCGTCGGGCTGATACTGGCATTTTTTCTGAATGGAGCCGTCACAACTCTGACCGGATTATCATACGCCGAATTGGGTGCGGCGCGTCCGGCGGCTGGGGGCGGCTATGTCTGGGCAAAAGAGGCTTTGGCGCGGGTATACGGGTTTTATGCCGGGTGGATTTCGTGGTTTTCGCACGCAGTGGCATGCAGTTTATATGCCGTGCTGTTTGGCACGTTTTTCACCGAACTGCTGGAAATTGCCGGATTGCCCATTACCCCCGCGCCCTCATTTTTGGGATTGACCATCGAAGAGGTCTGGGTAAAAATCATCGCCGTGCTAGCAGTGTTGCTTTTTATGATTATCAATGTGCGCGGGTCATCAGAAACGGGTGCGGTGGGCAACTTTATCACCGGGTTCAAATTGCTGGTGCTGGCCGCACTGGTGTTTTTCGGCATAAAAGCTATGCTGAACATTCCCAATTGGGCAGATAGTTTTATGCGCGACCCCAGTCCGCTGCCGCACGGATGGGGCGGCGTATTTTTGGCGATGGGCTTGACATTTGTGGCGTTTGAAGGATATGAAGTTATCGTCCAAAGCGCAGAAGAGGTAAAAAACCCCGTGCGGAACATTCCCCGCGCCATTTTCTGGTCTATCGGCGTGGTGGTGGTGGTCTATCTGGCAGTGGGATTCGTGGCAATCGGCGCGGTGGTGCAAGATACCGGGGTGTCCAACTGGATGTATCTCGGCGAAAACGCAGAGCGGGCAATGATTGAAACCGCCCGCAATATTATGCCATACGGCGCGTTGATAATGGTGCTCGGCGGGCTGGCATCCACCACCTCTGCATTGAATGCCACCATTTTTTCCAGCAGCCGCGTTTCGTTTGCCATGGGGCGCGACGGCGACCTGCCCGCCATTTTTGGACACATCCATCTGCGCAATAAAACGCCGCACTGGGCAATTTATCTCAGTGCGGCACTCATTATTTTGATGGCGGTATTGTTTCCCATCACCGATGTGGCTTCAAGCGCCTCCATCACTTTTTTGCTGCTCTTTCTGCTGGTCAACTTTGCGATGATTCGGATGCGAAAAATCAATCCCGATTTGGAACGCCCGTTTCGCGTGCCGTTTGTGCCGTATCTGCAATATGTCACCATTTTGATACAAGTGGCGCTCGCCGTGCATCTTTTTGGACTCAGTCCGGTGGCGTGGGCGGTCACCATTGTATGGCTCATAATTGGTGTGGCGGTCTATAATCGACACGGGGGAAAAATTGAAGCCGCCAAAGAAGAAGACATCATCCTGATGGAAGAAACCGTCGCCACCAAAGAATATTCGGTGCTGTTACCGGTGGCGAACATTGCTATGGTTCCGGATCTGGCAGAGATGGGCGCGCTGTTCGCCCATGCCAACGATGGCGAATTGTTCGGCTTGCATGTGGTTTATATGCCCCACCAACTGGGCGCAGTGGACGGTAGAAAATTTCTGCGGCAGGGACGCCCCATTTTGGATGCCGTCATTGACATCGGACAGCAACACAATGTTCCCGTGCGCACCATGATTCGCATTGGGCGCGATATTGGCGATTCCATCATCGGCACCGCCCGCGAACGAAATACCAATCTGATGATTTTGGGCTGGCCCGCGCACACCGTCCACAAACGTGAAGCCTTCGGCACGATTATCAGCCTGATTTCAAAAAACCCGCCGTGCGATTTGGCAGTGGTACGCTATCGAACCCACAGACCGCCGCAGAAAATTTTGGTTCCCGCCGCCGGCGGTCCCCATGCCCGGTTGGCGCTGCAATTGGCAATTGTTGAAGCGGAAGCGCTGCAAAATCGCAGTGGCGTGCCCGTAAAAGTGGTGGTGCTGAATATCGCCCGCAATCTGGCGCTTTCAGATAAAGCCGCTGTCGCAGCACGCCGCGAACAAATTATGGAAACGCTCGACATGCCCAATCAGCCATTCACGCTGGATATTATTGCCGTCGATGATGTGGTCGATGGAATATTGAATTATGCCGCCAATTTCGACCAAATTATCATCGGCGCATCGAATGAAGGGTTGCTGGAACAAACCTTCTTCGGCTCCATTCCACAGCGCATCGCCGAAGAAGCGCTGACCACCGTAATTATGGTAAAACAGCACGATATGGTAAAATACGGCATTCGTCAGTGGTTTACCCGACGAAGCAAAAAGGAAGGCGTTTCGCAGTAGGCTTTTTAGTTTATGGGATTATCGTTAGAACCAGAACCCAATATCGGTCCCGCACGATTTGCGATAATTTTGCTGATAGTGGTGCTGGGGCTGGTTTTTCTATGGTGGCGGCAGAACACGCTCGCCACTGCCCCCCAAAAAGACGGCGCACTACTGGCGGCGACCTCTACCGCACCGCCGCCAAACACCCCCTCGCCCGCCGATACCCCCGATGCCAACGGCGTGAGTCTGGTATATGCCGCTGTCGTCAATACCGATACCACGCCCGCGCTCACCGCCGAGCTTTATTTGGCAGATGCGGAACATGTTGATGCTCCCGGCTGGACGGGCATTATGGGGCGCACCGCCGTGCAAACATACACCGTTCAATCCGGCGACACCCTGTGGGGCATCGCTACTCAATTCGGGCTGGATGTGGACACCCTGCGCTGGTCGAATCCATCGCTGGAGCACAACCCCGACCTGCTCACCCCCGGCACAGATTTGGTGATATTGCCCGTTTTGGGCGCATATTACACCGTTCAATCGGGCGACACCGTCGCCAAAATCGCAAAAAATTTCGGCGTGGCAGATATTGACATTACCAATTATCCGCCAAATTCGCTATCCGAACCGTTCACGCTCAAGCCGGAGCAACGTTTGATTATCCCCAATGGACGA
>CAYZQQ010000205.1:0-6296 GCA_964480075.1 uncultured Anaerolineaceae bacterium | reverse complement strand
CACCACGCAAGCCTACATCAATCGGCGCAAAGAAATTGATTACGCCACCTATGCCCGCTATCGTGGCAAACTTTTAAAATGAACCATTATCGCTGAACCATTATCAAATCTTGTTCAGTGATAATTGAGAATTGACCAGAGGAATTATGCGAGACGTTTCTATTATTGGAATTGGACAAACGCAAGTGGGTGAACACTGGGAAACCAGTTTGCGCCAGTTGGCATATCACGCACTTCGTGAGGCGATGATTGATGCCGGCGTGGAACGGGTGGACGCGCTGGTGGTTGGCAATATGTTGTCCGGCGAAGTGAGCGGGCAAGCACATCTGGGCGCATTGGTCGCCGATTTTGCCGGTATGCACGGCGTGGAAGCCGTGAAAATCGAAGCGGCATGTGCCAGCGGCGCAGCGGCACTGCGGCAAGGATTGCTCGGCGTTGCCAGCGGTATGCAGGATGTTGTCGCCGTTATCGGTGTGGAAAAAATGACCGACGACGTGGGCAGTAAACTCACCGCTGGGCTCGCTTCCGCCGCTGATGCCGATTATGAAACCGTGCATGGAATTTCATTTGTGGGGCTAAATGCGCTGGTTATGCGCCGCTATATGTATGAATACGGACTCATCCACGCCGACTTCGCACCCTTTAGCGTGAATGCCCACGCCAACGGCGCACGCAATCCGAACGCCATGTTCCGCCGCCCCATCACCGAAAAAACCTTTCTGAACGCGGGCATGGTCGCCGACCCCATCAGCCTGTTTGATGCCAGCCCGATGTGCGACGGCGCGGCGGCAGTCATCCTCTGCCCCACCGAACTGGCGAAACAATTTTCAGACAAATCGGTGCGGATTGCCGCTTCCACCATCGCCACCGACACGCTCGCCATCCACGACCGTAAAAATCCCATCTGGTTGCAAGCCGCAGAAGATTCATCCCGGCAGGCGTACAAATTGAGTGGCTACACTCCCGATGACATCGACTTTTTTGAACTACACGACGCTTTCACCATTATGTCCGCGCTCAGTCTGGAAGCGTGCGGATTCGCCGAGCCGGGGCAGGGCACGCGGCTGGCAAAAGATGGCGACATCGCTCTTGGCGGAAAACTTCCCATCTGCACCATGGGCGGGTTAAAATCGCGCGGGCATCCCGTCGGCGCGACCGGCGTGTATCAAATTGTGGAAACCGCCCTGCAATTGCGCGGTGATGCGGGTGAAAATCAACTGCCGAATGCCCGTGTCGGTATGGCACAAAATATCGGTGGCAGCGGCGCCACTATTGTTACCCATATTTTAGAACGAAATGAAAACTAACTTTATTTTGTGGAGGAATGACAAATGACTATCGAAATCGCACGCCATTGGAGACTGAAGTCGCAACGGTACAGCTTGATTGGAGAAGAATGCCCGGTGTGTCACGGAAAAATCTTTCCGCCGCGTGATGTGTGTCCGCACTGCGCGGAAGAAGCCGGTCCCGCATACCAGTTCAGCGGCAAAGGCGAAGTTTATTCGCATACCACCATTTTCAGCGCCCCCGAAGGCTTTGAAGACCAGGTGCCGTACACCGTCGCGCTGGTAAAATTGAAAGAGGGACCGATGATTACCGCGCAACTGACCGACATTGACACCGATGATGTGGAAGTCGGGTTGCCGGTGGAAATGGTCACTCGCAAATTAAGCCAACAAGGAGACGAAGGGTTAATTGTGTACGGGTACAAATTCCGCCCGCAATTGGCAATTGCCGCATAATCGGTTGATGGTGCAAACAAATAAAAATTTCAATCCCCTCGCCGCCGAGGGGATTTTTTATGTCACAATTGACAATCACCCGCGAAGGGGTTAAACTTTTGGTAGAAACCTTTCCCAAAAATCACGAGGCTCAAAAGCCTATGACCCCAGAAGTTACGCCCGAACATCTTGCCGATATTCCACTATTTCGTAATTTGTCCGCAGACCAGCTTACCTGGCTGTGCCGATTTCTGCACCGGCGTGTCTTTTCGGCGGGCAGCAGTTTGGCTATGACCGAACAGCCCGGCGAAGTGGTCTATTTTATTTTGGATGGCACCATCAAAATATTTAAAGATAATTTGGATGGCACAGAAGTAATTTTAGCTATTTTGGGCGAAGGTGACACGGTGGGCGAAATGAGTCTGGTGGACAGTGTCGGGCGTTCGGCAAATATTGTGACGCAAGAAAAATCATCCCTGCTGTGGATGGATAAATCCACATTTCAGGAATGCCTGCACACCATTCCCGCCATCACCTACAATTTGACCCAACTTTTCTCAAACCGGCTGCGGCTGGCAAACGAACAGATTCTTTCGCTGGCAACGCTGGATGTGTATGGCAGAGTGGCGCGGCAAATTCTGGCATTTGCGCGGCAATACGGGCAACCTACCGCCGATGGCGGGCTGCTCATCCCCATCCGGCTCACCCAACGCGATATTGCCGATTTGGTCGGGGCATCTCGCGAACGCACCAATCAGGTGATGGTTTATTACAAACGGCATAAATATTTAACGGTTGACCGCCGCTATCGTATCACCATCCTCAATCGCGATGCGCTCTCGGCGCGGTGTGAGTGACAAAATAGCACACGAATGACACGAATTAAACTGATTTTCGCTGATTTTTGAAACTGTACCGGTTGTTATGGGAACACAAAGAAACACGGAGTTCTCACAGAAACCACAAAGGTTTTTGGATAATATTTGGCTTTTCTTGGTGTCTCTCTGTGTTTTCTTCGTGAAACTCTGTGTAACTGAATAGACGCTGATTTCTTAAAATTTATCTGCGGAAATCCGTAATAGCCGTGTTCTATTTTTACCCCCGAACCAGCGCATCGGTCATTTTGGCAACGCGTGCCATTGCTTTCACATCATGCACGCGGATGATGTCTGCGCCCCGGTCAATGCCGATGGCAATTGTAGCCGCCGTGCCTTCAATGCGATTGTCGGCGGGCAAATCAAGGGTGTACCCAATGAAAGATTTGCGCGATGTGCCCAACAGAATGGGCTGCCCCAATGTTTTGAACCGGTCGAGCCGGTTGACCAGCGCCAAGTTTTGCGCCACCGTTTTGCCGAATCCGATGCCGGGGTCAATGATAATTTGCGCCGGTCTCACGCCTGCCGCCAGTGCCAAATCAATGCTTTGCTGCAACTCAATCAGAATATCACCGAACAAATCTTCATACGCCACCCCGACATATCGCCCGCCGAGTTGCTCCGTTTGCGCGACATCCTTTGGGCGGCTGCGATTGTGCATAATGACTACCGGACAACCCCGCTCGGCAACCACCGCCGCCATTTGCGAGTCCATCCGCAAGCTCCAAACATCGTTAATCCAGTCTGCGCCCGCATCGAGTGCGGCTTGCGCCACGTTGGCGCGGTAGGTGTCCACCGAAATCGGCAGTGAAACTGCGGCATGCACCGCGCGAATGATGGGCAGCACGCGCCGCTTTTCTTCTTCCGCAGTGATGGGGGCACTGCCGGGGCGGGTGCTTTCTCCGCCGATGTCAATGATGTCCGCGCCATCTTCGGCAAACTGCATCGCTTGGGCAACTGCCCATTCCACAAATTTGCCAAATTGTAAAACGCCGTCGCCCGAAAAACTGTCGGGCGTGGCGTTTAAAATACCCATCACATAGGTTTTTGTTCCCCATTGAAATTCTGTGGTCATATTGCACCTATTTGGAAAGTTTAATTGTATAGCCGGGAAATTGCTGCTGCAGCGCGCTTGAAAGCGTACATCGCCATACCGAGTTTGGCGTTGGCATCCACTGCCACAATGAGCGCCATTCTGGCTCCGGCTTCTCCGGCGATGACCGCATATTTTTCGCCTTCAATGAGAATGCGCCCGCTATTATTTTGCGCCAGCTCACGGTTGATAGTTCTTGCCAATTCCAACGTTCGGACGGCAGTTGCCGCCAGGGTGTCATCTGGCGCAACGGGGAGTACGTTGCCGTATGCCGTGCCGACAACCAGACCTTCGGCAGTGGCAACCACTGCAAACGCCGTGTCCGGGGCATGCGCCAGAAAATCCGATAGAATTTGTTGCAGGGTTTCGCTGTGATGAACCGGATTAGTCTGTATCAATGGCGACCTCACCTTCCAAGATTTTGTGAATTTCATCGGCGGCACGGCGCAATGCGTATAGCGATAATCCCATTTTGGCGCGTTTATCCACCATTAGAGCTACGGCGGCACGTGTGCCGGATGGCACAACCAGCATCGCGCCATTGACACCTTCCAGTAGCAGCCGATCTAAATCGCCCTGCGCCAACCGTTCCAGCGTTCGTTCACTCAATGCCAGCAGGGTTGCAGCCATCGCGGCAACTTGCGGGCTGTTGGCTGCTTCATCGTATCCGTTGCCATTGTTTGCAGTGTATGCGGCAACCACAAACCCTTCAATACTCACAATTACTGCGCCGCGCACATGTTCAATTTGATGCACCAGCTTTTCCAATGCCGCTTCGAGCAGTTCGGTGCGATATATTGCCATAATTTTTCTCCGGACATATTTTCAAGCACAGTGTCAAGTATGCACAATCACTCTATTTTCCCCAGACAAAACAACCGGGCGGTTGATTGTCTGATGAGATTATATCAAATCCTGCGCGGGCTAGCAACCATTTGGTGTGAATCAGGTTACCTGCCGAGCATATAACGGATGATGAGACGGTGAAGAATTTGTTCGACGGGAGCTTTGTCGTCGGTAAATGGAATGCTGCACGCGGCGGGGAGAGCGGTGGGCAGCGCACCCCATCCGGCAGCAAATGCTCTATCCGGGTTGCAGATGATACGCCAAACGGTGGTGTTCAGCGTGCGCGTGGCAATATTTTGCAACCATTTGTTTTGAACGGCGGACGTATTTTGTAAAAAATCATCCAATGTGGATGGGCGTTTGGTGGCAACCACCAAACTGTTCCCCAAATTGTATCCGCCGCTGGGTGCGTCAATCACATACACGCTGGGAAACACGGCGCGCATCGTGCTGCCCAGCGCCACCACCAGCGAATAATCGGTCACACTGCGCCCGGCGTTAATGGCGACTACGCCGTCTTCGTTCAGATGGTCATAAATTTCTTGGAAAAACTCGAGGGTGGTCAATTGAAACGGAATGTATGGCGGGCGATATGCGTCCACGGCGATGACATCATATCGTTTGGCGGTGGTGTTCAGAAAATATCGCCCACCCTGATTGATAGTGGTCAGATTCGGCTCGGTCATATCGAAAAATCTGCGTCCCACCGCGCTGATTTCCGGGTCGAGTTCCACGCCGTCAATGGGAATTGCGCCGAATGCTGCCGTGTATGCCTGCGGTATGGTTCCCGCCGCTGCGCCGATGAGCAGCAGGCTGCCCACCTCTGTTTCGGCGTATGGCGCGGGATTGAAAAACGGCGCCATCAAAAAATAATCCCAAATGCCGTATCCCAGTGGCGTGCCGGGGGTGTATACCGAATGGATGCCTTCGCCTTCATTCAGCCGCAACAGAATATCGCTGCCAACCTGCTCCACCTGAATGTAATTATATGCCGATTCGGTCTCGAATATCGCAGCTTCATTCGGTTTGATGACCCCACCCGTACCGAACAGCGCCACCAGAGCCAGCGTGACCACCTGTAGCAGATAGAGCATCCCCAATTTACGCGACAGTTGAAACAGCCCGCCGATGGCGACAAACAGCAACACGGCAGAAAACAGCAAAAACGTGCGCCGCGTGCCGGTATTCGGAATGAAAACCAGCACCGGCAAAAACGTGCCAAAAATACTGCCCAGCGTGCTGACCGCGTAAATTTGCCCCGCCGCTTGCCCCGCATTTTGCACGTTTTTTACCGCCAGTCGAATGGCAAACGGCGATGCCATTGCCAGCAGCGTGAGCGGCACACTGAACAGAATGAGCACGCCCAGCAGCGAGCCGATGAGAATGCCCGCGTCAAAGGTGGCGAACCCCGATAGACTCCAGCGCAGAATGGGACGGGCAACAGTGGGAATCAATCCTACCAAAAATGCGCCCCAGGCGATAATTTGGAAAAAGGTTGTGCCGCGCGGGTCGGCATCTGCCCATTTGCCGCCGAGCCAGTAGCCGACGCTGAGATATATCAGCACCAGCCCGATGAGATTCGCCCAGATGATGATGGAATTGCCAAAGAACGGGTCAAGCAGACGGCTGGCAGAAAGTTCCACCGCCAGCACGGTCATCCCTGAGAAAAAAACGGTAGTCAGCAAATAGTTTTTCTTCAAAAGCACCTCTTGGTACTGCGTTGTTGGATAGAACGCAAATTGCACGGATTAATACTAAATT
>CAYZQQ010000204.1:0-6307 GCA_964480075.1 uncultured Anaerolineaceae bacterium | reverse complement strand
AAGCTGTTGGGAAAGCTATTCTATAAAGGATTGCCAATTATCGTGAACCACGTGCCGCCGATTATCGGCGGCACCGAATCCCCGCCCGATATTCCCCGTATGCACAATTTAATGGGCGTTCCCATTGCTGCCAAAGGGAAGACCATCGGGGTGCTATATGTGGCAGACAAAAGGGGTCACGCCGATTTTACCCCCACTGACCAGCGAATTTTAGGGCGACTGGCGGCTCACGCCGCGATTGCCATTCGAAATGCAGAGATGTATGAGCAAATGCAACGATTGGCAATTTTGGAAGAGCGCGAGCGATTTGCCCGTGACCTGCACGATGGCATCATCCAGTCAATTTATGCCGTTGGGTTGATGCTCGATCAAGCTAAAGCGGATATTCCCGCCGCGTATGAACCGGCTCGCGTCCAAATTGAATTGACGCTGAACAGTTTAGCCGGCGTCATTCAAGATATTCGCACCTATATTTTCGATTTACGCCCACAAGCTATTAAAGATGACGGGCTGGTAAATCGGCTGATGGGGCTGATTCGGGAACTGCGCGCCAATGCCTCCATCCCCATCGAAGCCACCATTGACCCCGACATCTGCGACTATATCAGCACCGAGCAGGCGGAGCATCTGTTTCACATTTGCCACGAAGCGCTCTCGAATGCGGTGCGACATGCTGCGCCGTCACGTATCGCTGTGCAATTGACACAGTCAGACAACCTTATTAAATTGAAAGTTTCTGATGACGGGGTGGGGTTTGTTATGCCTTCAAACGTAAAGCCGGGACACCGCGGACTTGCCAATATGCGTTCGCGGGCGTTTCAAGTTGGCGCGCGCATGGAAATTCAAAGCATCCCCAATCGTGGCACGCATGTAACGGTCACCGTTAAAGGCAGGCGGTAAGTTCATCTTTGATACAGCTGGCTTAATTACGCATAGCAGTTGCTGTTGCCAGTTGAACCGCGCCCCACAGCGGCGCGTCGTCGCCGAGGGTGGCGGGTACGATGTCCACGGGGGTTTCCGGCAGGGTGTACCCGCGAGCGGTCTCCCGCACCGTGTGCCACCACAATTCGCCCGCTTTGGTGACGCCGCCGCCCAGAATGACCCGCCGGGGGTTCATCAGGTTTATGGCGTTGCCGATGCCCTGCCCCAGATACCGTGCCGATTCGGTGAGGATTTGCCGCGCCAGCAAATTTCCCTGCGCGGTGGCGCGGCTTACATCCGCTGCGGTGACTTGGCGCGTTGTCACGCCGAGCAGTGCCAGTAGTTCCATACCGTCCGCCACATTTGCGTCAATCATCCGCCGCGCCCGCCGCGCAATCGCTGTGCCGCTCGATTCTGCTTCCACGCAACCCCGTTTGCCGCACACGCACGGCATCCCGCCGGGGTTCACCACCGTATGCCCAATTTCGCCCGCCATACCATTCGCGCCGTGATAAATTTCCCCGCCGAGTATCCAGCCCCCGCCAATACCCGTGCTGACCGTTAGATACAGCAGCGGGTCGGCGTTTTGTCCTGCCCCAAAATGATATTCACCCAGCGCAGCGACATTCGCGTCGTTGTCCACTATTGCCGGCACGTCAAATTCTGCACGCAAATTATCCGCCAATGGTATATTTTCCCAGCCCGGCACATGGTGCGAGAGCCGTACCCGCCCGGCGGCGGCATCCACGGGACCGCCAAAACTCACCCCAATGGCAGCGGGTTTTCCCGTTTCGGCGATGAGTTCGCGTGCCATACCAAGCATGGTGTGGTATTCAAACGCGCCATCCGCATCATCCGGCGTAAAAACGCGGCGATGTGCCAGCCAGGTTTGTGACCCGGCGGTGGTCATCGCCGCGCTGAGTTTTGTGCCACCAAAATCAAGAGCAAGAATTAGAGGTTGCATCGGTGCGTCTCCGTAGTTTTTAGTCGTCAGTTTTCAGTTATTGGTGGTCAGATAATCTTGTCTCGCTTTTCCAAGTTGTGTCGTGCGCACAAGAGTTGGATATTTTCAGCTTTGAGAGATGTTCCACCCTTTGAATATGGAATGATGTGGTCGAAATGAAGGTTATCTGTTGCACCGCATTGAACACATTTTCCGCTGTCTCTCTTCCAGACTTCTAGTTTTACGGAAGTTGGAATGACGCGACTAGGTTCTGTTACGCGCTCTGATTTAGATCGAGATATCGTTACTTCTTCATCGAGTATTTCGAGTTTAAATTTATATACCTGTCGAATGCCATCATATTCAACCCAAGAATCGACGAGTTTAAATTGTCCATTATAAGACCATATCCCTTGCTTGATTTTTTCATAAACTCGAACTATTTCAGCTTGTTGTTTACCGTGTTTGTAACTTTGTGCAGCATGATGGAATTTTCCGTTTGGGGTTAGTGTTCCATTAGGAGTATATTCAGGTTGGTCAAGGTGTTTTGGATCAATATTGGTATGATTTTTGGGTGCATTATGGCCTTCATAGATTAATATTGCGCCGTTATTTTCAATTCTATCTTGATATGGCGCATTTTTTCGGACTGACATTAATATGACTGAGTATGACGCACCACCAATGTGATAATTCATACCCCGTTGCAGGCTTGCATTTTCACGCTGGCACATTTCTAAATATGAGATGATTTCATTGACCATAGGAATGAGATGCTCCACAAATAATTTACGGAAGAATTAAACTTTGTCTGCTGACCACTGACCACTGACCACTTTTTCACATCATCGGTGGGCGGGTGTCGCCCATCATCGAAAGATAGAGCATATGGGTGATGATGAGGTGTGCGTCTTCAATCTGCGCCATTGAATTGGTGGGGGCGATGATGCTCACATCTGCCAGCGCTTTCATTTTTCCACCGTCGCGCCCGCCGAGCGCCACCACCGTGATGCCGTTTTCGCGCGCCCATACCATCGCTTGGATGACATTGGCGGAATTGCCGCTGCCACTAAAGCCTATCAGCACGTCACCGGGTTGTGCCAGCGGTTTGAGTTGTTCCACAAAAATGCGGCTGTAATCCAAATCGTTGGCAATCGCCATAATAATGGGCATGTTATCCGTGAGCGCCACGCAGCGCACGGGTTTTTTCCCTTCCTGAAGGGTATTTTTGATGATGTCGTTGGCAAAATGCGATGCGGTCGCGCCGCTGCCGCCATTGCCCACCAAAAATAGGGTGTTCCCGTTGGCACGGGCGCGATTCAACACCTGCACCACCGCATCAACATCTTCCACCGGCATTTTTTGCATAACTTCAATAATTTCTGCCAGATATGTTTCTATCAATTTCATGCCAACCTTCCGTTTTACGACTGTTGGTCGGCTTTGTGCCGCCAGTGTTTGATGGTGTCCCACGCTTCTTCCGGGTCTTTATTCATTACCCATAGCAGGGCATAAATTTGACCCTGAATGTTAGCAAGCATAATTTCATCTTGCCTGTAAAAAGCTAATTTTTCTTTGAGAATATTGAGCATAAAACTTATTTCTTCTATGTGTCTCATCGGTTGCTCCCCTCATCGAATCGATAGTTTTGGCGACGACCGATTTTTTGTATCCACGCGGCAGCAATAAATACACCACTCATATCAATAGCCACATCCAGCGGTTGTCCGTGCCGACCGGCAATAAACGTTTGGTGCCATTCGTCACTAATAGCGTACACGAAAGTTAGCGTGAGGGCAAGCAGAATGGTTCGATGTGAGCGAGGGTTTGACGGGTGCAAAACGTTCATCCACAGCAAAAATAAAATGCCGTATGCGGTGGCGTGCGCTGTTTTTTTTACGACCAAATCAAACCACGATACGGAAAACGAAAGCAGGCTGGATTGGTTGGAAAACGCAAAAATCGCCGCCATCCAGCCGATGAGCATCAGCCAACGCAACCACGGGGTACGCCGAGATTGAATTTGGTTAAGATATGAAAGAATGTGTGTCACGAATGTTTTTGTGCCTGCCGGTATGCTTGTTCCACCGTTGCTGCCAATGTGTGCCAGCCAAATCGATGGTGGACATCTTGCACCGCGCTCTGCCCCAAAAATTGCTGCGCTTGACTGCTGGAAAGAATGGCGACAACCGCTTGTGCCATCGCTGCGGCATCATTGGGAGGAACCAGCACCCCGGTTTGTCGGTGGCGAATGTATTCTGCATTTTGCCCAACTTTGCTGGCGACGACCGGCACGCCCGCCGAAAGAAGGTCGAGCAGTTTTACCGAACATTTTGTGCGATTGACGGGCGTGTCATCGTATGGATACACAGCGACATTTGCCGCTGCAAAACAATGGGGCAACTCGGCTTTATCCACCCATCCCGTGAATATAACTCGATTGTTCAACCCTGCCGCTTTAACCATCTGCGCCAGTTTTTCCTCTTCTCCAAAAAACCCTTTACCGACAATTAGCCACCGTGTTGCGGGCAGATAGCCATGCACGGCTTGCATAACTTCCAACAAAAAATCAAGGTTAAATTCAAAGAAGCGGGTGTACAGCAATACAACCGGTTTGCCATACAGCGCATACTGGGCGCGAATGATGCCGTGAAAATCGGGGTCGGGTTGAGATGGCGGCGCTTCGGCGTACAGTGGCAGGCGTTGCCCCGCCGGTTCTGCCGGTTGAAACGCTTCCATCGCCGCTCCAAAAAACTCTTTTTGCCATACCGAAAACGCCCGGCTCACATCCACAGCTCCCGTCATCCCCCGCACACCGTTCGGCACGTAAAAAATACTCTCGACCGGCACGTGGAGCGTTTCGGCGTAATATTGCAGATTTTTGCTGGCGACGGTGACCGCATCGGCGTGGGTGATGCCCCACGGTTCTTGCCATGCAAACAATTGTTTTTGCGCGCTGGAATAGGGTTCGATGGCGTTCCACGCCCGTTCCCAGTCGTCTTCATCAACCACCAACGCCGCCGAATGCCGTTTAAATCGGCGGAGGGTATCCAGCAAAATGTGGGTCAGTCCGGCATAAGCTTTCGGTTTAAAGAAATGGATGATGTCCGGGTGTTGTTGCAGGGCAAATTTTGCGAGCCATCCGGTTAAGGTGAGGTAAAAAAAGGGGGCGGGCAATTTGGGCAGCGGGGTGTTGATAATCTGCACTCCATCATGCAGATAGCTTTTCCCTGCGTCTTCCGGGCTATCCCACGGCGGCACAATCACGCTGACGTGGTGTCCGCGTTTACCCAGTGCTTGCGCCATCGGCAGCGCCCGCTCGCGCATGGTGCTTTTCGTTTTCAACCCGAAAGGTCCCACCATCGCTATATTCACGGTTATTGTCCCTGATATGTGGCAACGTTCTTTTGGTGCTCTTCATATGTTTCGGCAAATACGTGCCTGCCCTCGCCGTATGCCACAAAGAACAGATAGTTTGTGTCGGCGGGGTGCAGCACGGCAACGATAGAATTGATACCGGGGTTGGCAATGGGACCCGGCGGCAAACCCGGATTCAAATAAGTATTGTATGGCGAATCAACGGCAGAATATTCGTCCAGTGTGACGGGCGTTTTCCACCACTGCCCGCTGTCGGGCTGATAGCCCATCGCGTATTGCACCGTGGGGTCGGCTTGCATATACATATTTTGCTGCAAGCGATTCAAATACACGCTGGCGATGATAGGGCGTTCATCATCGAACACGGCTTCTCGTTCGACGATGGAGGCAACCGTCAGCACATCGTACAGCGTCAATCCGCGCTGTGCCGCCACTTCGATGGCATCGGCGGGGAGTTTGCCGGCGAGATTGTTCAGCATGCGCCGGATGAGGTCTGCCGGCGTGGCATTTTCCGGCAGGCGATAGGTGTCGGGGAAAAGATAGCCTTCGTATGACTGCCCGCTCGGACGGTCGAACAGGATATTGCTTTCCACAGCCGTGCCGGCGCGGGCGACTTGCAAGAATTTGTCGCCGTCCATCACGCCATCTTTGGTCAACATATCGGCGATTTCTTCTGTTCGCCAGCCTTCGGGGATGGTGACCACCACTTCTTTGGCGATGGCTTTCTGCAATGCTTGCCCAATTTCCATCATATTCATATTGCGCCGCAGTAGATAGTTCCCGGCTTCCAGCGATGAATCGAGTTGGTTATAGCGCAAAAACTGGCGAAAGAGATTCGCATCGGTGACTAACCCCGCCTGCTGTAATTTCTGCGCCACTTCTAATGCCGATTCACCCTGCTTGATGGTGAAATCCACTTCGGTGGGGTCATCGGATGCGGCGGTATTTATTTCGCCGGCGCGTGATTGAAGCATTACATAAATGGTGAATTCTTCCGAGTCGGGGGTAGGCGTGCTTATGGACTGGGCGCTAGCTGCCAGTGGTATGTTCGTACAGTCGGTAGAT
>CAYZQQ010000203.1:0-6337 GCA_964480075.1 uncultured Anaerolineaceae bacterium | reverse complement strand
ATTTCACTACCGTACACTTTAATAAAACATAAAACACGAATAGCTCGAATTTACAAATATCACGAATGTTTTTGGCTATGACCGGGATGTGGATACCGGATATTTCCCTCCGGAAAATTCCGGTATGACATATCTCAACCATCATTTGCCTAAAAACTGAAACGCGCCCAATGTTTTTGGATTAATCTTTGGAATATATTTGTGTTATTCGTCCATTTGAATCATTCGTGATGAAAAAGGTCCGGTAGCAAGAAACCTGAAACAAAAAACGTGGAGTGCAAATATCTCGTGCTCCACGTTTTTGTATTTTAAAGAAGGCTATTGCAGGTTTTCAAAAATACCAGCCGCGCCCATACCGCCACCGATGCACATCGTCACCATTCCATATTTCGAGTCGCGGCGCTTCATTTCATTGATAAGCTGGGTTGTCAACTTTGCTCCGGTTGCGCCCAACGGATGCCCCAGCGCAATCGCGCCGCCATTCACGTTGGTTTTTTCCATGTTAAACCCCAACTCTCGAATAACCACCACCGACTGCGCGGCAAAAGCTTCATTCAGTTCAATCAGGTCGAGAGCAGAAATAGACATATCCGCGAATTTGAGCGCTTTTGGCACGGCAGCCAGCGGTCCGATGCCCATCAGCTCCGGTGGAACGCCCCCGACGGCAAAACTGACCAGACGCGCCAGCGGTTTCAGCCCCAATTCATCGGCTTTTCGGCGTGACATCATCATTACGGCGGCGGCGCCATCGCTGAGCGGCGAAGAGTTTCCGGCGGTGACCGAACCGCCCATTTTGAAAACCGGTCTCAGTTTCGACAATCCTTCCATCGTTGTGGCGCGGCGCAACAATTCATCGGTGTCAAATGTGACGTGTTTTGTGCCCTGGGTGGAAACGATTTCCACATCAAGCGGCGTAATTTCATTGGCGAACAATCCTCCATCAATGGCGGCGGCGGCGCGTTCATGGGAGCGCACGGCGAATTCATCTTGCTCGGTGCGGCTGACGTTATATTTTGCGGCGACATTTTCAGCGGTGAGCCCCATGTTGATGTATGATTCCGGTCGGTTTTCCGCCAGCCATGGATTCGGGCTGAATTTGAAGCCGGTCATCGGCACGGCGCTCATGCTTTCGGTGCCGCCGGCGATGATGGCTTCGCCCCAACCGACCATAATTTGCTGGCTTGCCAGCGCGATGGTCTGCAACCCGGATGAGCAGAATCGGTTGACGGTCATTGCCGCGACAGAATCGGGCAGTCCCGCCCGAAAGCCGATTAATCGGCTCATATTCAATCCCTGCTGACCTTCCGGCATAGCGCAGCCCATAATCAAATCGTCAATATCTTCCGGCGAAAGTTGCGGCACTTGTTTCAGTAGATTTTTTACCACTGCCGCGCCCATATCTTCTGCCCGATAATTTTTTAGCGTTCCTTTTTTGCCTTTACCCACGGCGGTGCGGGTGGCGGCAACAATCACGGCTTCTTGCATTTAAGTCCTCCAAAAGAGTTTCAAGTTATTGGTATCAGAATCAGTTCCGCAAAGGTTTGCCGGTTTGCAACATATGCCAGATGCGGGCAACGGTTTTTTCTTCTTTCAGCAATGCCACAAAGGCTTCTCGCTCCAAATCGAGGAAATGTTGCTCATCAACCCATGCCGGTTCGCTCAGGTTTCCACCGGCGATGATATTCGCCACTTTTTTACCGATGAGTAAATCGTGGTCGCTGATGTAATTGCCTTCGCGCATCATCCACAACCCAACATTTAATGCGGCGAGAATATCTCTTCCGGGGGCGTACAGTTTCGGCGGAGCCGGGGGAACATATCCGGCATTCACCATTGCCAGCACTTCTTGTTTGGCTTCGTGCAGCAGGAAATCACGATTCATGATGATGCGGTCGCGGTCATCAAAAAAGCCGAGTTCTTTCGCTTCGGCGGCGCTGGCGCTGACTTTTGCCATACCGATGGTTTCGAAAATACGTTGCGCCAACGGCAGAGGGTCGGTGTGTGGCGCCATTTTCATGCCTTCGGTCATCACCCGGCGATTAAATTCTTTCATCCCACCGCCTGCCGGAACCAGCCCCACACCGACTTCTACTTGCCCGATATAGCTTTCGGCGTGCGCGACCCGCCGTGAACCGGCGAGTACCACTTCGCCACCGCCGCCGAGTACCATGCCGAACGGGGCAATTACCACGGGCTTGGGGCTGTAACGGAACGCCATCAGCGTGTTTTGCAATGTGGAAACCATTTTATCAATTTGGTCGAACATGCCCTGTTGCGCGCCAACCGCCAGCGCGAAAATGTTCGCGCCCGCGCAGAAATGTTCGCCCTGATTGCCGACGACCATCCCGACAAATTCGTCGTTTTCGTCGAGCATTTGCCGTGCGGCAATCATCATAGCGGCGATATCGTCATCCAGACTGTTCATTTTGGTGTGGAATTCCAGCAGCAGCACACCATCGCCCAAATCCAAAATACTTGCGCCGTCGTTGCGCTTCAATTCTTTACCATCGGCACGTAGTTTTTCAAGATTAATTTTGCGTGGATCATCCGGCAGCGGGTTATAAACGCGGCTCACCAAATCATAATAGCCTACGGGTAACCCGGCTTCATATTGATAGAAAGTTTCATACCCGTCGGCGAGCATGTCTTTGACCCATTGTGCCACAACCAGCCCGTCCGCTTCTATGCGGGCGACAGTTTCGTTCACCCCCAGCGCGTCCCACATTTCAAATGGACCCGCTTCATAGCTGAAACCCCAGCGCATAGCATTGTCGATGCCCACAAACGTTTCGGTGATTTCCGGCACTTTGGCGGCGGCGTACATTAACTGATAGCTCACCACAGCCCATGCGAGTTTCGCCGCGCGGTCATCTTTCCATTTATCGCTGAAAAGTGCTTTGAGCCGTTCGCCCACCGTTTCGATTTTCCGCACCTCGCCGATGCTTTCAAAGCGAACTTTGGTGGGCATATCATAATCCATTGTTTCGGGATTCAGCACTTTGAAAACCCGTTTGCCGGCTTCATCTTTCCCTTTTCGATAAAATCCGGCGCCAACTTTACGGCCCAACGCGCCTGCCGCCATCATTTTTTCAATGACGGGGTTGATAGCAGATGTTTTCAGCAGTTCACGGTAGGGGTCATCGGGAATCAAATCGTACAAGTTGCCCGCCACGTGCGCAATCACATCCAGCCCGATGAGGTCTTGCAAGCGGAAGGTTGCGGTTTTGGGGCGGCCAATCACGGGACCGGTCACGGCGTCCACCTCTTCGATGGTGTACCCGTTTTTGAGGGCAAAATCGCCGATGAACGCGCCGTCGATGCTCATCAGCCGGTTGCCGATGAAATTGGGCGTATCTTTGCAATAGACAATCCCTTTGCCCAGTTGCGACTCGCAGAAATCGGAGACGGTTTTAACGGCGGAATCATCACATTCTGCCGTGCGAATCACTTCAAGTAATTTCATATAGCGCGGGGGATTGAAAAAGTGGGTGCCGAAGAAATGTTTTTTGAAATCGTCACTGCGCCCGGCGGCAATGGAGGCGATCGGAATACCGGAGGTGTTGGTGGTAACGAGGGTATGTGGCTTGCGAATCGTTTCCAAGCGTACCATCAATGCCTGTTTCGGTTCTAGTTTTTCGATGATGACTTCGATAATCCAGTCGACATCTTCCAGCAGATGGAAATCGTCTTCCAGATTGCCGGGGGTGATGAGCGCGGCAGCCGATTTGCTCATCAAATTGGCGGGTCGGGCTTTTTTCATGCGGTCGATTCCGCCCATCACGATGCTGTTTCGCACCACCGGGTCATCCATCGTCAACTCGTTTGCCTCCTGCTCCGGTGATAATTTAAACGGGACAATATCCAGCAACACCACCGGATAGCCCGCGTTGGCAATATGCGCCGCAATCGCCGCGCCCATTGTTCCGGAGCCAATGACACCTACTTTTTGGATACGATAGCTCATATACTTTCTCCTTTGAAATGATAAAATGTTATGGGTGCACCCTCCCCCCTCCCTTCAAGGGTGGGGGTAAGGTTCCCTCCCCCTAAAAGGGGGAGGGTTAGGGAGGGGGTTAAACACCTCACTCAAACTTAAACCGCCAAATCCCCAATCCGAAAAACAATACTGCAAAACCGAGCAAAATGGCGGTGGGCACAATTACACCGGATGGCGGCGCACCGCGCAGAATAATGGCTTGAAAGCCATCCATCGCCCACGCGCTGGGGAAAAAATGCCCGGCGGTCTGCATGAATTTCGGCACGATTTCTATCGGCCACCATGCCCCGCCGAGTGCCCCCATTGCCATTGATGCGGCAATCATAATGCCCACAGCCTGGTCGGATGTACGGACAACGGTGGACAGAAAAATACCGATGCTCACCGCCGCCAAATCGAACGCCAGCACAACCATTATCAACGCCAGCGGGCTGCGTCCCCATTGTACACCAAAAATGAGTTGCCCTGCCAAAATCAGCACCGCCATTTGAATGATGCCCACCAGCAGGGGGCCGAGCGTTTTTCCCGCCAAAATGGTCGGTTTGGAGAGCGGGCTGGCAACCAGCCGTTTCAGTGTGCCGTTGTTCCGCTCTTCCACAAAAACAATGGCGGTAGCAAGCAGTGTGACCAGCCCGAAGGTGACCAAATTTCCCGGCGACGATTGGCTTGTGCCATCCAGAACGGTGAGCTGCGTGGCTTTTTCTGCCGTCACCGTGAGGGTGGGGTTAGATAATTCTTTCAGTGCGAGCGTCAGCGCGTTTTGGAAATAGTCCGTCTTTTCCGCCGCCGATTTGAACGGCGAAATCGTTTCTGCCTGTGCGGTGGCGGTGTGCGCCGTGCCGAGCGCGCCATTTACCCGTGCCAAAACCGCCAAAACTTCTTGTTGCACCGCGCTGGTGTTCAAATTATTCACATCCACCAGCAATTCTGCTTCCACCGGCGAACCGTTCAGCGCAGTGTCGCTCATTCCGGCGGGCAAAATCAACGCGCGGTGAAAATCACCAATTTCGGCGAGCGCGCCGGCGCGGGTGGCGGGCAAATTTTCTCCCGTTGCCAACCGCACCACCGTAGAATCTTTCAACTGTGCGGAAACAACTTGCGCCACCGCGCCGCCATCGTCATCCACCAACAAAAGCGTGATGCGATTGTCGGCATTCGGGTCGCTGGAAAATGCCGCACCCAGCACCGCCGTGAAAATTATCGGCATAATGAACGCCATCACCAGTGTGATGGGGGTGGTGAACGCCAGCCGGACATAGGTTTGGGCAATCATCCATATTTTTCGCATGATACCCTCCTAACCCTGCGCCCGTCGGCGATACAGAAACAAACCGGCTCCAAACAACACCACGGTGAAAATTCCCAGCACCGCCATTTCCGGCAATATGGATGCGCGCGATTGCCCCAGCCCCAGTTTGATGAACCCTTCCATGCTCCAATAATTCGGCGTAATTTTGGCGATAGTTTGCAGCCACGCCGGAAAATTCTGCGCCGAGGTCAGGTTGCCGCCTAATACCATCAAAATGAGAATGGTTGTGGTACTGATTGTGTTTGCCTGCCCTTCATCTTTGGCGATGACCGCCAGCAGCAGCCCCAGACTGGTGAAGGCGAAAATGATGCTCACCGCCAATATTGCCACACCGAGCGGGTCGCCCCAGCGGAGACCGAACAGCAATGCGCTGGCAATCAACAAAAACCCGAATTGCAGTGCGCTGCTGAACAGAATTCCCAACAATTTGCCGAATAAAATTGTGCCTTCGGCAGTGGGGGTGGCGTTGAGGCGGGCAAAGGTGCCGTCTCGCTCTTCTGCCAAAATGGAACGTGCCGCGCGTGATGCCCCGAATGCCAGAAAGATGATTGCCATGCTGGGGGCAAAAAACGCCAGCGGGTCGAATCTCACGGCTTCCCCGGTTGCATCCACCGTGGCGAGCGACACAATTTCCGGCACGGGTGCGGGGGGGTTCTGCATTTGTGCCGAAAGCGCATCTGTCACAGCAGAAATACCAGCGGGGGTGATGCGTCCGCTTTCCAGCAAGGTTTGCAGGGTGACGTTGAACAGCACATTCCCGCTCGCCAGTTGGCGCGAAATTTGCGTCAGAATGCCTTCCACAATTTGCGCACTGGTTTCACGGGCGGGGTCGCTGTACAGTTCAATGCTCGCTTGCTCGCCGGAAATGGCTGCCCGCGACAAATTTTCGGGCAGGATGACCACCGCGGCAAACGATTTTCCCGCATCGACGGCCGCTTTCGCTGCCACGGGGTCGGTCAGCACAGTTGTGTCCAGCAGGTCGCTCAAATCCGCCGAGGTGAGAATGTCGGTGACAAGTTCGCCGAGCGCCA
>CAYZQQ010000202.1:0-6338 GCA_964480075.1 uncultured Anaerolineaceae bacterium | reverse complement strand
AATCATATTTAATGAAACCAAATTTTGATGAAGTTCCGGCTCGATGACGTGGCTCAATGCCGCCAATATCTGTTCTTGGGTAACTTGTGACATTGTTTGTGTCCTCGTTCGTTAAATTTTTGCCATTGTACTATATTTTGCAAAAGAGGTTAAATATCTGTGTGTGACAAGAATCACCTGTTGATAATTTTGTAGGCGCAAGTATTATCGCCATTAGCTTGATTATGGATGCGGATAACTTCGGCATTGAGCAGGTTGGAAAACAGCACCAAATCCTCAAAACACGCTTGCGCACATGCTGACGCCACATGCTGAATGGGACAATTGTGCTCGGTAATGGTAAATTGGTTGTTGGTTTCTTTTGCCCATGTTGCCATATAACCGTCTTGTTGCCGCAGCGCTACCAACTGAGAAATTCGTTCTGCCAATGTTTCACCGTTAATAAACGGCTTGTAGGTATGCGTGATTTTCTCGGCGCGCTTTTTAAAGATGGCATCCACGGCTTCTTTGCCGTAAATATCGCGCACGCTCAAAATAACGTCTGCCGCCAAATCCTGATAATTTCGCGGAAAAAGATGGTCGGCGTTGGGGGTGAGATAGTATTTAAAAACGGGACGTCCCACGCCGCGCTGAACTTCTTCATAGGTAATCAGCTGGGCGTTTTTTAAATTATCCAGATGCCGGCGCACCGCCACCGAGCTAATATTGAGCATCTCGGCAAGCTGGTCGGCAGTGAGCCGTCCATGTTCTTTTACTGCCAACAATACCAATCGTCTGGTTTTTGGCATATGAATATCGTTTAATAAACCTGTTTTTGACATACAAACATCCTTTATATTTCAACTTCCGAAAAAATTATAACACGTTGGAATCAACATTGCAAAATTTAACAACAAAAAAGTTGACAAATTATCGGGGGGCTTGTAAAATAGCTTTTGAAATACAAACCATACGGTTGGTTGAATTAATAATTTGATGGAGAAAATAGAAATGGCACTAACGTTATCCATAAAAGACCTGCGGGTCAGCGTCGAAGAAAAACAAATTTTAAAGGGTATCAATCTGTCGGTAAAACAGGGCGAAGTCCATGCCATTATGGGACCCAATGGCGGGGGAAAAAGCACGCTGGCATACGCGCTGGCGGGGCATCCCAAATATGAGGTGGAGGGCGGCGAAGCATGGCTCGGCGACCAAAATTTGCTGGAGCTGGCGCCCGATGAACGCGCCCGCGCCGGATTATTTTTGGCGTTTCAGTATCCCACCGCAATACCCGGGGTGAGTATGGCAAACTTTTTGCGCACGTCGCTCAATGCGGTGCGGGGCGATATGCCCATCACTCAATTTCGCAAAGTTTTGTTGGCGAAAATGGAAATGTTGAAAATGGATCGCTCTTTTGCGCGGCGTTATTTAAATGACGGCTTCTCTGGCGGCGAAAAGAAACGCGCCGAAATTCTGCAAATGGCGCTGCTGCAACCAAAATTCGCTGTGATGGATGAAACCGATTCCGGACTGGATATTGATGCGTTGCGGATTGTTTCTGAAGGGGTGAACACCGTAAAATCCGGTTCCGAGATGGGCGTTATTGTTATCACGCATTACAATCGTATCTTAAGCTATATTAAGCCCGATTTTGTGCATATTTTGGTTGATGGACGCATTATCTTATCCGGTGGGCAGGAATTGGCGGAACGATTAGAAGCCGAAGGGTACGACGGAATTATTAAAGAATACGCATAAGAGAGGTGTTGAATGTCGCAATCTGCTGATGTAAACGTTGGCGATTATAAATACGGGTTTAATAGCCCTGAAGATTATATATTTAAAGCACAAAAAGGATTGAGCGAAGAAGTTGTCCGGCAGATTTCGGCAATGAAAAAAGAGCCGGAATGGATGCTTGAATCGCGGTTGAAAGCGTATCGCCATTTTGTCAAACGCCCCATGCCCAATTGGGGCAGTCCGGTGATGCAGGAAATTAATTTTGATGATATATACTATTATATCAAGCCCACCGAAGGGCAAGCGCGTTCGTGGGATGATGTGCCGACAGACATAAAAAACACGTTTGACAAATTGGGTATCCCCGAAGCCGAGCAAAAGTTTTTGGCGGGTGTCGGGGCGCAATATGAAAGCGAAGTTATCTACCATAACATTAAAAAAGAACTTGAAGCCAAAGGTGTTATTTTTCTTGACCCCGGCGAGGCGTTGCGGGACCACGAAGATATTTTCAAAGAATATTTTGGGACGGTCATCCCGTATTCCGACAACAAATTTGCCGCATTAAATACGGCGGTATGGTCGGGCGGGAGTTTTGTTTACGTGCCGAAAGGGGTTCATGTGGATTTGCCGCTGCAAGCATATTTCCGCATTAATGCCGAAAACATGGGGCAATTTGAGCGCACGCTTATTATTGTGGAAGAGGGCGCATACGTCCATTATGTAGAAGGTTGTACCGCACCCACGTATTCCACCGATAGCTTGCACTCTGCCGTGGTTGAAATCATCGTCAAAGACGGCGCTCGCTGCCGGTATTCCACCATTCAAAACTGGTCAACCAACGTGTACAATCTGGTCACCAAACGGGCGGTGGCGCACAAAAATGCTACCATGGAATGGGTGGATGGCAATCTCGGCTCAAAATTGACTACCAAATATCCGGCTGTATGGTTGATGGGCGAAGGCGCGCACGGTGAAGTGTTATCCATCGCGTTTGCCGGCAAAGGACAGCATCAAGATGCCGGGGCGAAAATTATCCATTTTGCCCCGAATACCAGCTCGATTATCACCAGTAAATCCATCAGCAAAGATGGCGGTCGTGCCGGCTATCGCGGGTTGCTGAAGGTGGCACGCGGCGCAAAAAACAGCAAAAGTAACGTGGTGTGTGATGCGCTCATTCTGGACGAGAAATCTGCCTCCGATACCTTCCCGTACATGGAAATTGAAGAAAATGAAGTTAGCATTGGGCACGAAGCCAGCGTGACAAAAGTTTCGGAAGAACAGCTATTTTATTTGATGAGCCGTGGCATTAGCGAGCAACAAGCCGCCAGTATGATTGTCAGTGGGTTCATCGAACCAATTGTAAAAGAATTGCCGATGGAATATGCGCTGGAAATGAACCGACTAATTGAACTTGAGATGGAAGGTTCGGTAGGGTAAAAAATTAGTGATTATCAATTAACCATGTGCAAATCTTGTTTGATGCATGGTTAATTGATAATTGGAGATACTATGACGACAATTGAAAAAACAAACGAAGCAACTATATTCTCGAAAGAGCGGTTTGAGGTGTTTGCCGCCGCGCAGAACGATCCCCGCTGGCTGGCAGACAAACGCGCCGCCGCATGGAGTGTTTTTGAAGACACCCCCATGCCCACCACCCACGACGAACCATGGCGCCGCACAAGTTTAAAGCGCATCCACTGGCGTGATTTCTCGCTGGATGTCGCGCCCTCACTGGCTCGCGTAAATGCCGTTACCGACTTGCCGAAATCATTGCAACACCTGCTTGATGCTGACAAAGAAGCCGCCGGGCGGTTGCTGTTTGCCAATGGGCAACTGTTGTATGCCGAACTTGACCCGGCTGTGGCGGCTCAGGGCGTTATTTTTACCGATTTATTTTCTGCCGCCCGTGACCATGCCGATATTGTGCAGACCCATTTAATGGGCAAAGCCGTGCCCCCGTCAGATAGTAAATTCGCCGCGCTGAATGCGGCATTATGGACAAATGGCGTGTTTTTGTATGTGCCGAAAAATGTGGTGATTGAGCAGCCTTTTCAGGTAGCCATCACGCTTAATGGAGCAGGGGCAACCAGTGTTCACCGCACACTCATTGTTGCCGAAGAAGCCGCGCAGGTGGATTATATCGAAGAAGCCGCGTCGATAAATGATGCTGAGTTGGGATTGGCGGTGGGCATGGTAGAAATTATCGCGCAGGCAAACGCTTCGGTGCGCTATGCCGATGTTCAGCAGTGGGGACACAACGTTTGCAATTTTAACACCAAACGCGCGCTGGCGCACGAAGACAGCAATGTTTATTGGGATTTGGGCGAGTTGGGTAGCCAGCTCACCAAAACGTTCATCGACACCGAATTAATTGGCGATGGCGCAAATACCGAATGCAACGGCGTATATTTCCTCGATGAAAAACAACATGTTGATTTGGACACTATGATGCGTCACTCCGCATATTCTACCAGCGGCGACCTGCTGTTGCACGGTGCGCTCAAAGGTACGGCGCGAGCCATCTTCATCGGCATGATAAAAATTGACCCAGCCGGTCAGCTCACCAATTCATATCTAAAAAACCGAAACCTGCTATTGGATGATACCGCTCGCGCCGATTCAATCCCCGCGCTGGAAATTGATGCCAACGATGTGCGCGCCAGCCATGCTACCACCATCAGCCAAGTGGAAGACGAATATGTCTTTTATCTGCAAAGCCGAGGCATCCCGCGCGGTACCGCCGTTAGAATGATTGTGGAAGGCTTTTTTGAAACAGTGTTTGCCCGGATGGGCAATGAGCGCGTCCGCGACCGGCTGATGACTGCCGTTGCAGAGAAGATGGAATCACGATTATAGTTTGTATGAAACTGCAGGTTGAGGTAAGATACTTCATATTGCACCCAAGGAAGCCTTATGTTCGACGTTGATGCCATCCGCCAAGATTTTCCGGTGTTGAACCAACAGACCAACGGCAAACCGCTGGTATATTTGGATAGCGCCGCCAGCTCGCAAAAACCGCTATCAGTCATTGAAGCAGTTGATGCCTGCTATAAAAATTATTACGCTAATGTTCATCGTGGAATTTATGATTTAAGCGAAAAATCATCCACTGAATTTGAGCGGGCGCGCAAAAAAATAGCACATTTTATTAATGCCAAAAGCTGGCGTGAACTGATTTTTACTCGCAACGCTACCGAATCGCTGAACTTGGTGGCATATAGTTGGGGGCTGGAAAACTTGCACGCCGGTGACGTTATTTTAGTCACTGATATGGAACACCATGCCAACCTTGTGCCGTGGCAGCAAATTGCGCGGCGCACCGGCGCGACATTGGCATTTATTCCCACCACCGCCGATGGGCTGGTGGATATGGATGCCTACAAGTCGTTGCTGAATCCGTCGGTGAAGCTCGTGGCTTTCACGCTGATGAGCAACGTGCTGGGAACCATCACCCCCGCCGCCGAAATAATTGCCATGGCGCACGCCGTCGGCGCTATCACCGTGGTGGATGGCGCGCAATCCGTGCCGCATCTTCCCACGGATGTGCAGGCGCTCGATTGTGACTTTATGGCATTTTCGGGACACAAAATGCTGGCTCCCAGTGGAATTGGCGCGTTGTGGGGGCGCAAATCAATTTTGAATGATATGCCACCCTTTTTAACGGGCGGCGATATGATTAAAGAAGTCCACTTTGACCATTCCGAATGGAATCAACTTCCATGGAAATTCGAGGCGGGAACGCCTGCTATCGCGCAGGCAATTGGCATGGGCGCGGCAGTGGATTATTTGAACAATCTCGGCATGGGCGCGGTTCGACAGCATGAAATCGAATTGACCACCTATGCGCTCAACCGGTTGAGTCGGGTTGAAGGCGTGAATATTCTCGGCACGATGAACCCGGAATTGCGCGGGGGAGCGGTCGCCTTCACGTTTGGCGACATTCATCCGCACGATTTGGCGAGTATGCTCAATGCGGAAAACATCGCCATTCGAGCGGGGCATCATTGTGCGCAACCGTTGCACGATAAACTCGGTATTCCGGCGAGCGCACGAGCCAGTTTTTACATTTACAACAAACCGGAAGAAATAGACAAACTTGTAGAAGCGTTGGGTGTAGCACAACAAATTTTTTCATTCTAAAACATGGTAAACCTATGGACGATTTATATCGAGAGAATATTTTAGACCACTATCGCAGACCTCGTTTTAAAGGGGTGCTGGAGCCATACACGCATCGCCACAAAGAACACAATCCGGTGTGTGGCGATGAAATACAGGTAGATTTACGGGTAGATGATGACGGCATCATCGAGAAAGCAACGTTTTCCGGGCATGGGTGTGCTATAAGCCAAGCCAGCGCATCTATGTTGATGGAACAATTGCAGGGCATGTCATTGGAAGAAGCCAAAAAAATAGACAAAGATGATATTTTGGAAAATCTTGGTATTCCTATTGGTCCTGTGCGATTGAAATGTGCGCTATTGTCGCTAAAAGTGCTAAAAGCAAGCGTCTACGGATTGGATGCCTTAAATGATATGGAAGACGACGACGATTGGTAGTAAATTTGGGTCTTAAGGAATTCGTGGGGTTGCCCCGAAATAAATTTCAGGGCTAAAAAC
>CAYZQQ010000201.1:0-6342 GCA_964480075.1 uncultured Anaerolineaceae bacterium | reverse complement strand
GTAGGTGTTTTCCGGCATATTGGGTGCCGGAAGCTGCTGAATATATGCCGGCAACAGTGGATAGCTAAGTTGGTTTTTAATGAGCGGAATGTCCATGCGCAACCATGATTGGATGCGGGTTTTTCCCGGCAGGGGCAAATCTCTGGCAGCCAACGGTTTATTGGTGGGGTGATTGTTGGCTGGCAGAACGATACCCTTCACTGCCACGGTTCCCGATACGTTATATTCATCAAGATGGTTGGCGTCGGCAAACCCCTGCGGCATCCAGCCTCGGTCAATCAGCACCGCATACGGGCTATTTTCGATGCGCAATGGGGTAATCAAATGAACGCCGCTATTTTCGCCCCACTGCTGATTTCGCAGAAAAATACTCTCTGCAATATCAAAGTTTCCCCGCACGACCACGGATTGATGGGTCAGCGATTCTAGGGTGTCGAGGGTCGCGGCGGTTAATATTACCGGCGATTTGTTGAACGAACTGATGAGTGCGGCGTTGGCAGTTCGCCTTTCTGCCAGACGGTTGAGTTGCCACATGCCCAGCCAAATGAACGAGACAAATATCAATAACGCAAACAAATGTTTTGCTATCCACATTGGTGAGAGTAATATGAGCATAAAACCCCCTTTTGCTGTCGGTAAGCATCATAGCCACCAACCCTTATTTTTGCAAGTGGATTGTTCAATTTGAGAGCCGTTTTAATCTACCGTTAATATTTTTAATGTCATTTTTATTTATGTTTTATGGCGATTTAATCTCGCCGAATGATAATTCACATAGCTTCTCGTAGCTGTCTATTGTGGCATTTTTCCACAGAAAATAAACCTCATAAAGAATAAGGTGTTTCAATGTCCCAAATATTTCATCCGAGTGCGAACGTTTTTGCAAAATTGAGCATTGTGGGCGGTGTGGTGTTGGTTGCATTGCTGGGACTGGGCGGGTGGTATTTTATTATGTCTCCATATAGCACGATGGTTGGTGTGCCGCGCCAGCAGCCCGTGCCGTTCAGCCACAAGCACCATGTCGATGAGATTGGGTTGCAATGTCTCTACTGCCACACGTCGGTAGATGAAGCGGCGTTTGCCGGTATTCCTCCCGTAAAAACCTGTATGACCTGCCATTCCCAACTATTTAAAGATTCGCCCATTCTGGAACCGGTGCGCACCAGTTACAAAACCGGTGTGCCCCTTGAATGGATACGGGTCAATACTCTGGCGGATTACGTGTATTTTGACCACAGCATTCACGTGGCAAAAGGGGTGGGGTGTTCGACGTGTCACGGGCAGGTTGACCAAATGGTACTCACCGCAAAAGGCGAGAGTTTGTATATGTCGTGGTGTTTGGACTGTCACCGCGCGCCGGAAAAATACATTCGCCCCAAATCTGAAGTATATAATATGGATTGGCAGCCGCCTGCCGACCAATTGGCGCAAGGGGGAAAGTTGGTGGCAGAATACGATATTCACGTTCAACAATTGACCGATTGCTCAATTTGTCATCGGTAATTCTCTGAAGCAGCAGATGGGTGTAAATATTATGGTAATGGAAAAACAACCGCTTGATTTTACAAAAATGCGTTCACAATTGGAGGGCAAGCGGGGTCGGCAATATTGGCGCAGTTTGGAAGAACTGGCGGATACTGCTGATTTTCGCGAGCTTGTCCGTCAGGAATTTCCCGATGGCGCCGAAAACTGGCATGACAAATTTAGCCGGCGCGGATTTTTGCGGGTGATGGGCGCGTCGCTGGCGCTGGCAGGGTTAACCGCGTGTGCGCCGCCCGGGCAGCGCGACGAAAAAATTATTCCGTACATCGAACAGCCAGAATCGATTATACCCGGTGGTAAACCCCTGTATTTTGCCACCGCGTTTCCTTTTGGCGGATATGCGCAGGGGGTACTGGTTGAAAGCCATGAAGGTCGCCCCACAAAAGTTGAAGGAAATCCCGACCATCCCGATGGAAACGGCACGACCAATATTTTTGCACAGGCATCGGTGCTGTCGCTGTATGACCCCGACCGGGCGCAAGTGCTTTCCAGAGGAGGGAAAGTTAATGCGTGGGACGCATTTCTGGGTGAATTGAAAAATGTGCTGGCACAATCCGGGAGTGACGGCGCGGGATTACGATTGCTGACCCAAACCATCACCTCCCCCAGTTTGCTGGCGCACATTGATGCGGTGCTGAAAAAATATCCCGCTGCAAAATGGTATCAGTACCAACCCGTCAACCGCGATAATGTGTTCGCCGGGGCAGAGTTGGCGTTTGGCGAACCGGTTTCACCATTATATCATTTTCAAAAAGCAAAAGTAGTGTTGTCGCTTGATGCGGATTTCTTTGAACCGGGGGCGGGTAATCTGCGCTATGCCCGCGATTTTATGGCGGGACGACAGGGTGTGGCATTCGGCGAAACGGCGATGAACCGGCTGTATGTGGTCGAAAGTACGCCGACACTGGCGGGGGGCAGCGCCGACCATCGGCTATCGCTCAAAGCCGGGCAAATTGAAGCCTATGCTCGCGCAGTTGCCGCCGCCGTTGGGGTGGATGTACCGCAGAGCAATATCAGCGATATTAACGGCGCGTGGATTGCTGCGGTGGCAAAAGACCTGCAAGCCAACGCCGGCGAAAGTATTGTTATTGCGGGCAACCACCAGCCGCCGGTGGTGCATGCGCTGGCACACGCCATCAACGATGCGTTGGGCAATAACGGCAGTACCGTGGAATATCTGCAACCCGCCGAAAGGCAAGCGGGACATCAGCTTGAGGCGCTTCAGGAACTGGTATCAGATATGACGGCGGGGACCGTGAGTGCGTTGCTGATATTTGGCGGCAATCCCGTGTATGATGCGCCCGCAGATTTGGATTTTGCCGGGGCATTGTCCAATGTGGCATTTCGGGTGTATCACGGGTTGTATGCCAACGAAACCGCAACTCAATCCAACTGGCTCGTTCCGGCTCGCCATTATTTGGAAAGCTGGGGAGATGCCCGCGCCTTTGACGGCACGGTGACGATGAGGCAGCCGTTGATTGCGCCGCTGTTTGAAGGGGCTTCGATATATGAAATGCTGGATATTTTACAGGGCAACAGCGGGAATACCGACCACGATATTGTGAAAAAATATTGGCAGGGTGGGCAAATGCCGGATGAGTTTGTCGCCCCGTGGAGAACGGCGCTGCACAGCGGCGTGATGCCCGACACGGCATCGCCTGTAAAAACGATGGCGGTGGATAGCGCGGCGCTGGCAAATGTGCCCCCCGTATCCACAGATAGCCAATCGCTGGAAGTTAATTTTCGCCCCGACCCCAGTATATGGGATGGCGAATGGGCAAACAGTGGCTGGCTGCAAGAATTACCCCGTCCTTTTACCAAATTAACGTGGGATAACGCCGCGCTGGTCAGTCCCGCCACCGCCGAAACAATGGGCGTTGTCAATGGCGATGTGGTGTCGCTGGAATTGAACGGGCGCAAAATTGAAGTTCCCGTGTGGATTACCCCCGGTCATCCCCAAAACTCAGTGACGGTGCATTTGGGGTACGGGCGCACCCGTGCCGGTTCTGTCGGCAATGGCGCCGGTGTGAATGCGTACCCGTTACGGGCAACCGACAGTCTTTGGTTTGCTGACGGGGTGATAGCGACCCGGCTGGGGCGCACGGTAAAACTGGCATCGGTGCAAGACCACTGGAGTATGGAAGGGCGGAATTTGGCGCGCGCCGGAACGTTGGAGGAATTTGTCGCCAACCCCACATTCGCGCAGGAAATGAATTCCGGTGAACTGGAACACCCCATGTCGCTGTATCCCCCCGTGGAATATGAGGGCAACAAATGGGGCATGACCATCAATCTGAGCGCGTGTATCGGTTGTAATGCCTGCACCATTGCATGTCAGGCTGAAAACAATATTGCGGTTGTGGGCAAAGAACAGGTGTTAAGCGGGCGCGAAATGCACTGGATTCGCATTGACCGCTATTATGAGGGCGATATTGATAATCCGGAGATACACCTTCAACCGGTGGGTTGTCAGCAATGCGAGAGCGCCCCGTGCGAACCGGTGTGCCCGGTAGAAGCCACCCTCCATTCGCACGAAGGGCTGAACGATATGGTGTACAATCGCTGTGTGGGCACGCGCTATTGCGCCAACAACTGCCCGTACAAAGTGCGGCGGTTCAACTTCCTTGATTATAGTAATTTTGAGCAATCACCCTTGCTGTCAATGCGAGAGAATCCGGATGTGACCGTGCGCAGTCGTGGAATTATGGAAAAATGTTCATACTGCACCCAGCGTATCAGTGTTGCCCGCATTGATGCCAAAAAAGAAGGACGCGATGTTCGCGACGGCGAAATTATCACCGCATGTCAGGGGGCGTGCCCCACACAGGCTATCACGTTCGGCGATATCAGCGACCCGAATAGCGCGGTGGTGAAACTGAAAGCCAGTCCGTTGAACTATACGTTACTGGAAGAACTGAACACCCGTCCGCGAACAACCTATTTGGCAACAGTACGAAATCCCAATCCTGAGTTGGAAGGTGTAGCATAATGCAGCGAACTGAACCGTTGGAGAACGTAATTGACGTAAAACTCGCGGAGCCGGTGATTGCCCCGGGGCAAGATTATCGTTCGGTGACCCAAAGAATCAGCGAAATTGTGTTGATGAAAAATACGCCTCGCGGCTGGATCGTGGGGTTTGGCATCGCCTTTGCGCTGATGAATGTGCTACTGGTCAGTGTCGGCTATCTGTTTGTTAAAGGGGTTGGCATTTGGGGCTTGAACAATCCGGTGGCATGGGGATTTGCCATTGCAAATTTTGTGTGGTGGATTGGTATCGGGCACGCCGGGACGCTCATCTCTGCAATTTTGCTGCTGTTCCGGCAGGAATGGCGGACGTCCATCAACCGCTTCGCCGAAGCGATGACCCTGTTTGCGGTAGCGGCGGCGGGGACATTCCCCATTATCCATATGGGACGCCCGTGGTTTGCGTATTATTTGATGCCCTTGCCCAACACGATGGGCTTGTGGCCCCAATTTCGCAGCCCGCTGGTGTGGGATGTGTTTGCCATTTCAACTTATGGGCTGGTATCGCTGCTGTTTTGGTATGTCGGTCTGATTCCCGATTTGGCAACCATGCGCGACAAAGCCACCAACCTAATTCTAAAACGGGTTTACGGCGTTATGGCGCTTGGCTGGCGTGGTGCGGCGAAACATTGGCATCGCTACCAGAAAGCGTATTTGCTGTTGGCGGCAATATCAACCCCGTTGGTTGTTTCGGTCCACAGTATCGTCAGCTTAGATTTTACCGCCGGTATCATCCCCGGCTGGCACTCTACCATATTCCCGCCCTATTTTGTGGATGGCGCCATTTATTCCGGCTTCGCCATGGTGTTGACGCTGATGATTCCGTTGCGGAAATTTTATGGGCTGGAAAAAGTCATCACCAACCGCCATTTGAACAATATGGCGAAAATCATGCTGGCGACGGGCTCCATTGTTTTTTACAGTTATTTAATAGAAATGTTTTTCAGTTGGTATAGCGGCAATCAATTTGAAAGTTTTATGATGTCGAACCGCTTTGGGGGGCCGTATGCCCCCTTTTATTGGGCATTGCTTTTCTGTAACGCGGTAGTGCCGCAAACCCTATGGTTTAAACAAGTACGAGCGAATAAACTGGTGCTGTGGATTATTGCCATCATTGTAAATGTGGGTATGTGGCTGGAACGGTTCATTATTGTGGTAACCAGCCTGAGCCGCGATTTTCTGCCGTCAGCGTGGGATTTGTATATTCCTTCATTTTGGGATTATGCTACCTACATCGGCACGATTGGATTATTTGTCACCTTAATATTCTTGTTTGTCCGGGTACTGCCCGCCATTTCGATGTTTGAAGTGCGCGAACTGGTCGCAGAAAAAGAAGGACACTTGCCACACCACGAGTAAATGCGAGAAGAGGATTGCAAAATAATGACGAAACTCTATGGGTTAATTGCAGAATTTGACCAACCGCGGCCGCTGATTGAAGCGGCGCGCCGGGCGCGAGATGCCGGCTACCGCAATATGGAAGCCTATACTCCGTTTCCCATCGAGGATTTGACGGAGGCGTTGGGGCGTAAAGAATCGAAGCTGCCGTTTATTGTTTTTCTGGGGGGCGTTGCCGGCGCGTTAACCGGATACGGCATGCAAGACATCAGTATGAGCCGTTTCTATCCGTATCTCATCGGCGGCAAGCCGCTCAGTGGGTGGCCGGCATGGATACCGATTACGTTTGAAGTGACCGTGCTGTTTGCGGCGTTTACGGCGGTCATCGCTATGATTGCACTGAATGGGTTGCCGCAACCGTATCATCCCGTGTTTAAT
>CAYZQQ010000200.1:0-6346 GCA_964480075.1 uncultured Anaerolineaceae bacterium | reverse complement strand
GAAGGCGCGCGATACGTTGATTGTCTCCAACGGGCGATTGGTTATCAGCATTGCCAATCGTTATACCGGGCACGGGCTAACTTTGGCGGAAGTTTCACAAGAAGGCGTGTTGGGCTTAATTCGCGCCATTGATAAATTTGATGCCGACCGTGGCGTGCGTTTGAGTACCTATGCCAGCTACTGGATTCGACAAAGCGTAAGTCGCGCCGTAGCCGTGCAAACGCGAACCATCCGCCTGCCGGTACACAAAGTTGACCGCCTCGGTGTGGTGCGAAAAGTTATGAATCAACTGACGCAACAGTTGGGACGCGCCCCCGATATCAAAGATGTGGCGCACGCGCTGGGCGATACACCGGAACAAATTGAAGCGCTGCTGTATGATGGGCAAGAAACGTTGAGTCTTGAAGACCCTGTGGGCGAAGATGGCGCCACGCTTGCCGATTTTGTAATGGAAGAAGACACCACTAAATTGGAAAATGAAGTGGATCGCCATTTATTGCAGCAGGAAATTCAAGAAGCGCTGGCAACGCTCACCGCGCGTGAAAGCCGCATTATGGAACTACGATATGGCTTGCGCGATGGTCATCCATTGACATTACAGGATGTTGCCGAGCGTTTCGGTTTAACCCGCGAGCGCATTCGCCAAATTGAAAAAGAAGCGTTGGCAAAGTTGCGCCGCCCCGAAAAGGCATTGCGTTTGCGTGCCTTCATTTAAAAAGAATCGGCTCTATGAATCAAGCCCCGCAACTGCGGGGCTTTTTTTTACGCCGTCTGGTACCGTTTGGCGATATTCGGTATCAAATATTCATCAAATGTCCGGACGGCATCAAACTCCGGCTGCCATCCCCAATCCGAACGTGCCGATGAATCGTCCACATCGGCGGGCCACGTATCCACAATCTGCTGCCGTTTTGGGTCGGCTTCAAAAGTAATTTTGGCATGGGGATAGTATTTCAGCACCATATCTTTTATCTCTCCCGCCGATAAACTGAAACTACCCACATTATATACCAAATGTTTCATCTCCGATTTGGCGGGCTGACTCAAATCAATCAGCGCTTTAATGGCATCGGGCATTGCCATAAACGGGATTCGGGAATCGGGGCGAACAAAACACGCATACGAGCTGCCCTGCGCCGCGCTGTGAATCATCTCCGGCGCAAAATCGCTGGTGCCGCCGCTGGGCAGGGTAAACGCGCTGATGAGTCCCGGAAATCGCACCGAGCGAAAATCAATACCGTATGGTTCCGGGTCGGCGGCAAGCTGACGGTAGTAGCGCGCATAATATCGCCCCAGATGTTCGCAGTAAAGTTTGTTGCAGCCATACATTGTTGTGGCTTGATTCCACGCATACTCTTTTACCGCACCGGCATACGATTTCGTTTGCAAATCCGGCAATCCATATACCGCAATTGAGCTGGGGAACAAAAATTTAACGGATTGCCCCTGCCAGCGCGATTGTTCAATCGCCAGATGGAGCAGGTTCAGTGTGCCCTGCACATTTACCCGATGCGCCAATTCGGGTGTAAATTCGGCGCGGGTGGACAGCAGCGCCGCCAAATGAAAAATTTCTTGAATGGCATATTCGCTCACCAGCCGCTCAAAAAGGCTTGTATCCAGAATGTCACCTTCAATGGTAGTATGGCACAACGCATTTAACGGCGCATCCAGCGGGCGAATATCAATGGCTAAAATTGCAGTTCGACTGGTTTCTGCCAGATATCTAATGAGCGCCTGCCCGATTTCGCCATTTGCTCCGGTGATGAGTGTCACTTTTTTTCGCATCAGTCCTCCATTGGATTGCGTGAAGTATATTGTTGCCGGTTGGGGTAATTTTGTGTTTCCTCCACATATACACAGCTATTTTTACCCACTGTCATCAAATGGTCAAATTTTTGCGTGCTGAATGTCAGCAAAAACTATTGTCATTGCAGGGCAGGTTTGATATAATGGAGAAAGTTATTGCCATAGTCATAGTTTTATACTAAGGAGGAACGATGGACATCGGAAAATCATTCACATTTATGTTCGATGATGAAAAGTGGTTGATGAAGATTGTTGTGGGCGGGATTATCGCATTTATCCCCATTGTAAATTTTGCCGCAATGGGGTACGTGGTGGAGCTTGTTCGCCGGGTAAACAGCGGCAACCCGGATACGCTTCCGGATTGGGATAATTTTGGGCAGTATTTTTCGGACGGATTAAAATTGTTTGTGGGATTATTGATATATTCGCTGCCGCTGCTACTGGTGGCGTGTGTTTTTGCAGCCATTGGCGCGGCGACAGGGTCGCTGAGTGACAGCTCGTCATCCGATACGCTCGGCGGAGCAATGGCGTTCGCAGTGATTGCACTGGAATGTGTGATGTTCGGCTATGAATTGATTGTCGCTATTTTGATGCCGGCAATTATTGCCCGTTTTGCCGAAACAGGAACCATTGGCTCAATGTTGCGTTTTGGTGACGTGTTTGGCTTTATAAAAGCCAATATGGGAGGCTATATTGTCGTATTGCTACTGAGTATGGTGGTAATGGGTATCATCGCCCCACTGGGAGTCATTGCGTGTGTCATCGGCGTGATTTTTACCGGCTGGTGGTCGTATTTGGTGGTGGGGCATCTCATCGGACAACTTTCGCGTAGCAACGCTATGGCGATTTAACGAGCGATAAACACACAGGGAAAATATGTTGCAGACAGTTTCAAGCCTTGCAGCGGCGTTTGGGTTGTCCACCGCATCCGGATTGAATGCGTATTTACCGTTGCTGGTAGTAGCATTAACCGCCCGGTACACAAATTTAATCACGCTCAATAAACCGTGGGATATTTTGACCAACCGCTGGGTTATCGGTGTGCTGGGGGCGCTATTGTTGATTGAACTGACGGTGGATAAAATTCCGGCGGTGGACACGCTGAATGATGTCATTCAAACGGTGGGACGTCCGCTGGCGGGCGCGATTGTGTTCGCTGCCGGCAGTGGCACATTTGGCGAGTTGAACCCGGTGCTGGCGTTTATTGCCGGGTTGATACTGGCGGGCAGCGTTCACGCCGCCAAATCCACCGCCCGCCCGCTTGTCACCGCAGCCACCGGCGGAACGGGTAATTGGCTCGTCAGCATAGCGGAAGATGCGGTATCGCTGGCAGCGGCGATACTATCAATATTGATGCCGCTGCTGGTAATGGTGATTATCGTGGGGGTGATGATCATCATTGCATGGCGCTGGTCGATGCGCCGTCAGCGAGCACAACTTAGCCGATAATCGCACAGAATACACAAAATAGAATCGAAAAAATTAAATAAGAAACGTCAACCCACAAACACGGACCGAGGAGGTTTCATGTCAACAAGCCCGCAATTACCACAGCAATATCAGCCGCAACCGCCTTCCGATAGCACAGATACCATTGCGATGGTCATCGAAATTATTTTTGGCTTGTTCGGACTTTTAGGGATGGGCTGGTTGTATATTGGCAATTTTGGCATTGCAATTTTAGCGTTGGTGGGGTATTGGATACTGTTGGGGATAGAAGGGGTAATTATCACAATTTCCGGCGGGTTGTGCGGATGTCTCTTTTTCCCGTTGAATATTGTACTGATAATCGTTTCGGGCATAAAAACACGAGACAACGTGCGGCGAACGGGTGCAACCGGTTCGATTTTATATGTGATTGTGGCTGTGGCGCTGGCATTTTTGCTGTTATGCGGTATCGCCGTAATTGCCGTGGTTGCTTTTGGTGGATTGGCGACACTGAGCGACTCACTAAGTCATTTGTAGAGTATCTTCTCAAAATATCGGGGCAAAGTAGTGTGTTTTTCTCGTAGGGACAGCCCATTGGGCTGTCCCTACCCTGAATTATTGAGAAGATACTTTGTAGACATCAAAATACCAGACAAGCACCATAACCTGTCTGGTTTCACGGTGTTTCACGAAGTTTTCCCCCATGAAAGCCAAACTTATCCACAGGTTTATCCACAGGCGTGGACAACTTGCCGCGCAATAGCGCAATAGTACTATTACCAATGGTACTATTACCACTGTACTGTTTTCACTTGAAAACTACCATCTCCAGCCAGTTTTGTCCAATTTCAACATCTACTTTTAGCGGCACAGATAACGGGTATGCTGAACTCATTTCACGACGAATGATGGGCACCAGCTCAGTAAGCTCCGCTTCCGGCGCTTCAAGCACAACCTCATCATGCACCTGTAGCAGCATTTTGGCTTTAAGTTCGCTTTCTTTCAGCGTATGGTACAGGTTTATCATCGCGATTTTCATAACGTCGGCGGCAGTTCCCTGAATGGGCATATTGATGGCTTCGCGCTCGGCGCGGGCTTTTTGCGGTCCCGATAATTCTGCTATCCGTGAAAAATCACGCCGTCTGCCGAGCAGTGTTTCGGTAAATCCTTGTTCGGCAGCCTGCACTTTTGTTTCCTCAATGTATCGCTTTACGCCCGGATATTTTTCAAAATAGGTGTTGATAAATTCCTGTGCCTCCTGCCGGCTCATCCCCGTAGATTGCGCCAGCCCGAATGCACCCTGTCCGTATGCTAGCCCAAAGTTTACCGCTTTGGCGATGCGGCGCTGGTCTTTCGTCACCTCGGCGAGCGGCACGCCCAGCACGGCGGCGGCAGTGGCGGCGTGAATATCTTCATCGTGTGCGAAGGCTTTTTTTAGCCCGGGGTCGTCTGCCATGTGCGCCAATATTCGCAATTCCACCTGCGAATAATCCGCCGACACCAGCATCCAGCCGGGGGGGGCGACAAACGCTCGCCGAATCTCTCGTCCCTGCGGTGAGCGGATGGGAATATTTTGCAAATTCGGGTCGGCGCTGGAGAGCCGCCCGGTGCTGATGCCGATTTGGTTATAATTGGTGTGTACGCGCCCCGTGCGGGGATTGACCAGTTTTGGCAACGTATCCACATACGTGCTTTTCAGTTTTTTTAAGGTGCGGTATTCCGAAATCAAATCAATGATGGGATGTTTGCCTGCCAAACTTTCCAGCACGCCGGCACGGGTGGAATAATGCCCGCTTTTGGTTTTCTTTAGCCCGGCGGCAGGAAGCTGCAACTTGCCAAACAATACATCGGAAAGTTGCTGGGTGGAATTAATATTGAAAGGTACGCCCGCCAGCGTGTGAATTTCGGTTTTCAATTCGCCCAGGCGTTGTGCAAAATGACGGGAAATCTCTTCCAGCACGCCCACATCCACGGTGATGCCGGTCAGTTCCATTTCTTGCAGAACATAGATGAGCGGCACTTCAATTTCATCGAAAATTTGCTGCAATTTTGGATTCTCCGCCAGTTTTTCCACAAACATATCTGCCAATCGCAGGGTCATATCAACATCGGCGGCAGCGTATGGCGTGGCTTTTTCGATGGATACATTCGCCATAGTGATTTGGCTCTTTCCTGTGCCGATGAGGGTTTTGATGGGGGTCATCCGGATATTTAATTTGGTCAGCGCCAAATTTTTTAGCCCGTATTTTGCGTCGGGGGCGTTGTCGATGAGCCAGTTTGCGACCATTGTATCGAAGATGGACGGTTTTACCGGCATCCCGTGGCGAAGCAAAACGGTCATATCAAATTTGGCGTTATGCATAAATTTAACAATGCCGCCATCTGCCAGCACGGGCGCGAGCATAGCGCGCACGGTGTCCAACGGCAATTGATTGGGTGCGGCGGCGGGGGCGGCGCTATCGAACATACTGGCTTGTTGTGCGCTCCCTCCGGCAGCGAGATGCCCCACGGGGATGTAATATCCCTTTTTTGCTTCCGGGGTGATGGCAATGCCGACCAGATTTGTTTGCACTTCATTGGTGCTATCTGTTTCCACATCCACGCATAATCGTGGCGAGTGTTTCAGCGCGGAGACCAGCCTTTTTAGTGCGTTTTCTGTGTTCACCGTGATATATTCGCCGTCAGCGGGGATGGGTTCCGGTTTGCCGTTGTATTTCACTGTGGCGATGTCCTGCGGGCGTGTTCCGGCGGGCGCGCCCGGAATGCGACTAAAAATTGTACCAAAATCCAATTCCACAAATAAATTCGCTACTTTCACCCAATCGAAATCGGTGGTGCGCCCGGCGTCCAACTTTAATTCCACATCCGGCACATCGGTGATGATGCGTCCGAGTTTTTGCGACAACACCGCATTCTCGCGGTCGGCTTCCAATTTGGCGCGAATTCCTTTTGGCAGGTCATCCAGGTGAGCGTAAATAGCTTCTAGCGAACCATACTGCCGGAGCAGTTTCGCGCCCCCAATTTCGCCAATGCCTTTTACACCGGGGATGTTGTCGCTGGTATCACCGACCATTGCCTTTAAATCCACCAGTTTTTCGGGTGGAAGGTTATA
>CAYZQQ010000199.1:0-6363 GCA_964480075.1 uncultured Anaerolineaceae bacterium | reverse complement strand
AATCGTCCCCACATTGACATGCGGTTTCGTTCTCACAAAGGTTTGTTTTGCCATTCTATTTCTCCTAAAAAACTATACTGCCTCTATATCAATCTTATCCAAAATAGTCGTCAAAAAAACAGAGCTATTATATGGATTCATTACCAGGGAGCAAATTCACTCACCCATTATCTTCTTTGCCAAGCTGTCCGGCACCTGTGCGTAATGGTCAAATTCCATTGTAAATACCGCGCGCCCTTGTGTTGATGAACGCAGTGTGGTGGCGTAGCCAAACATTTCTGATAATGGAACGAAACATTTTACCACCTGCACACCTTTGCCATACGCCTCAACGCTTTCAATCATCCCACGTCGAGACGAAAGACCCCCGATAACATCTCCGACATATTCTTCGGGCGAGTTAACTTCAACTCTCATCATCGGCTCAAGCAAAATGGGCGACGCACGTTTGACCCCTTCCTTCACAGCCATTGAACCGGCAATTTTAAACGCCATTTCAGATGAGTCCACTTCGTGATATGATCCGTCAACCAGTGTAGCCTTGATGTCCACTACCGGATACCCCGCCAACACACCGGCGGTCAATGCCCCCTCAACGCCTGCTTTAATGGCGTTGAAGTATTCTTTCGGCACAGAGCCACCCACAATTTTCGTTTCAAATTCAAAACCGGAGCCTTTTTTCAGCGGTTCAATATCGAGAACCACATCGCCATATTGACCGCGCCCGCCGGACTGACGGATAAATCGCCCGCGCGCCCGCGATGGCTTGGTGATAGTTTCACGATACGCCACTTGCGGCTGTCCAACATTGGCTTTCACTTTGAATTCGCGCAGCATGCGGTCGATAAGCACTTCCAAATGCAACTCCCCCATCCCGGCAATGAGCGTTTGTCCGGTTTGTTCATCGGAACGCACCTGAAACGTTGGGTCTTCTTCTGCTAGTTTTTGTAGCGCCAATCCCATTTTATCTTGGTCAGCTTTGGTTTTTGGTTCGACTGCCACCTCGATAACCGGTTCAGGAAATTTAATAGCTTCCAAAACCAACGGGGTATCCGCGTCGCAAATGGTGTCACCGGTAAACGAATTTTTCAGCCCGATGATGGCAACGATGTCCCCCGCGTAAACCGCATCGATTTGTTGGCGCTGGTTGGCATGCATCTGCAACAATCGTCCCGCCCGTTCCCTGCGACGCTTGGTGGCATTATAAACCGGCGACCCCGCGCCCAACTGTCCGGAATATACACGAGCGTACACCAAGCGACCCACGAACGGATCGGTAACAACCTTGAAAACCAATGCTGCAAAAGGAGCATCCACATCAGAATGCACCAGCACTTCTTCGTCAGTATCTAACAAATGCGCCACTTTGGGCGGAATATCCAGCGGAGATGGCAGATACAATACCACTGCATCCATTAATCGTTGCACACCCTTGTTTTTTAGCGCGGTTCCACACAACACCGGAACGAGACTATTTTCAATGGTAGCGCGACGTAACGCCGTCCTCAATTCATCTTCAGAAATCTCTTCCCCTTCAAGATATTTCAGGGTCAGGTCGTCATCTGTTTCAGAAATTTTTTCCACCAAATCATCACGCATTTTCTGCGCTTGCGCCAGCAAATCGTCCGGTACATCCAATTCTTCCGATTTAGTGCCCAAATCGTCAAGATAGTACACGGCTCTCATAGAAAATAAGTCGATGACGCCTTTATACTGGTCTTCTGCGCCGATAGGCAATTGTATCGGCAATGGATTCGCACCCAAACGGTCCGTAATCATGTCGATGGTGCGAAAAAAGTCCGCGCCCACTCGATCCATTTTGTTCACAAAACAAACGCGCGGCACGCCAAAACGGTCAGCCTGACGCCACACCGTCTCTGATTGCGGTTCAACACCCGCTACTGCGTCAAATACCACCACCCCGCCATCCAACACTCGCAACGAGCGCTGGACTTCAGCCGTAAAGTCAATGTGCCCCGGGGTATCAATAATATTGATTTGGGTATTTTTCCAAAAACACGTCGTTGCCGCCGCCGTAATGGTAATTCCACGCTCTTGCTCTTGCTCCATCCAATCCATCGTCGCCGCGCCGTCATGAACTTCGCCGATACGGTGTATTTTTTGGGTGTAAAACAAGACTCGTTCCGTAAGCGTCGTTTTACCCGCGTCAATGTGGGCAATTATTCCGATGTTTCTGGTTCGCTCTAACGGATACTTTTTTGCCATAATAGTTTTCATCTCTCAAAACAGATTCAAAGTCCAAAGACACTTACCCCATCAAGCGCTTTGGACTCGAAGTCGTCACGTAATTATGAAGCAGGCTAAACGCGCGCTACATATTACCATCGATAATGCGCAAACGCCTTGTTGGCATCCGCCATTCGATGGGTATCATCCTTTTTCTTTACAGCCGCGCCCTGCCCTTTTGCCGCATCCAGTAATTCGGTAGCTAATTTTTCAGCCATCGATTTACCGCCACGCGCCCGAACCGAAGCCAGCAACCAGCGCAATGCCAAACTGCGCCGACGTTCAACTCGAACTTCCATCGGTACCTGATACGTCGCACCGCCAACACGTCGCGGACGAACTTCGACTAAGGGGGTTACATTTTTTACGGCTTCTTCAAACACTTCAATGCCGGGTTTTTTTGCACGTTCGCCCGCCAACTCAATACCCTCATACACAATACGAGTAGCCAAGCTTTTTTTGCCACCCTGCATCAGTTTGTTAATGAAGCGAGCAACCAATTCACTGCTATAACGGACATCCGGCTCAACGATACGTTGAGGAGCTCGATTACGTCTCATCAATGACTCCAATTCTAGTAAAGTTTCTCTAAACCCATCTATTTTTTAGGGCGACGAGCGCCATATTTTGAGCGGGCGCGCCGCCGCGTATCAACGCCCGTGGCATCCAACGCACCCCGCACGATATGGTAACGAACACCGGGCAAGTCTTTTACACGCCCACCCCGTACAAGCACCACCGAGTGCTCTTGCAAGCTATGTCCTTCACCGGGAATGTACGCTGTCACTTCAATACCATTTGTCAAACGCACACGAGCGATTTTCCGCAACGCGGAGTTCGGCTTTTTGGGTGAAGCCGTGCGCACTTGTGTACACACGCCCCGCTTTTGCGGTGACCCCGACCCTTCGTGGCGATTATTTTTTAGTGCATTATAGGTAAATCTCAAGTGCGGCGCAGTCACACGATTTTTCTTTCGCTTGCGCCCTTTACGCATAATTTGATTGATAGTCGGCAAAGGAACCTCCCATTTTGTCCTATCGTTAGATAAAAATTGCCCTGATTGATACTGCCAGGGCTCGGTCATCAAGATTCACTAGCATCAGACGAGCCATCGTAAACAACATGACGATGGCTCGAATACCTATGCGGCTTATTTGGTGGGCAGAGATTCTTTTTCAATGAAGAATCCCTTTGGCAGTGAGTATACTCACCCAAACCCACGAAAGCGGATTGTACCATGAGGGCCATCATCCGTCAAATGACGATTCAATTTTTCACAAAGGCAACTCGGTGTTACCGAGCACCACCGGGGATTGTAAGACTCAATCCTAATTTTGGCAAACGTTCCTTCTGTTCTTCTTTACCGAAGGTAATTCGTTCATCACTATCGGAAATTACTTCTACCGCCAACCCCAGCGATTGCAGTTCTTTTACCAGCACCCGGAAACTTTCCGGCACACCCGGTTCTTGGATTTTGTCCCCGCGCACAATGGCTTCATAGGTTTTCACCCGTCCGGTCACATCATCACTCTTAACGGTGAGCATTTCTTGCAGGGTGTGTGCCGCGCCATAGGCCTCCAGCGCCCACACTTCCATTTCACCAAATCGCTGCCCGCCAAACTGAGCTTTACCGCCCAATGGCTGCTGGGTAACCAAGCTATATGGACCGGTAGACCGCGCATGCACTTTATCTTCAACCAAGTGATGCAACTTGAGCATATGAATGATGCCCACCGTGACTGATTTATCGTACGGTTCGCCGGTTTTGCCATTATAAAGTGTTACCTTCCCGGTGGTTGGAATGGGAATGTTGGTTTGACGGCTCACTTTGATAGCGGTGCTATCCAACGCTTCTTCCAACAAGGCGTCAACGTCCAATTCATCTAAAATAGGAGCGGCATGTAGATTGGATTCAATTGCGTACCGCTCTTGCAGATGACGCAACCACTCGCGCAAACAAACCAACCGCACGGCTTCTCTGGCTGCCAAACCCACCGTTTCAGGTCGCCGCTGTCCTTCAAACGCCAATAGAAAATCGGGGTCATACCCGCGTTCACGCAACCAAACCTGTACGGCGGCACGGCGGGCGTAAACTTCATCGGTCGCCAATTCATTTTCATCAAACCCCATGCCGTCATATTTATCAATCAGATACAGCTGGCGGACCTCATCTTCGTCTTCCAAATCTTCCGGCTCATAATCTTGAGACAGCATCCACTGCCACGCTTCATCCGTGACAGTTCGCCATGCTTGGTCGGTTAGCCATGCCCGCGATAATTCGGCGGCAATTTCATCTTCGTGAGCGCCATCAAACACCGGTGTCACGGCTCGAAAGCCGAGACGGTCAACAGCATAGCCCAAATGGGTCTCCAAAATCTGACCAATGTTCATCCGCGCCGGCACGCCCAGCGGGTTCAAAATTATCTGTATCGGCGTGCCGTCTTCAAGGGTCGGCATATCTTCAATGGCAACCACTTTTGAAATGACGCCTTTGTTCCCATGCCGTCCCGCCATTTTATCACCCTGACCGAGCTTGCGCTTTTGAGCCAGCACCACCCGCACCATTTTATCGACACCTGCTGACAAATCGTGATTGGCATCGCGTGAAAACTCTTGCACATCAACCACAATTCCCCGGTCGCCATGGGGCAGCCGCAAGCTGGAGTCTTTGACTTCTCGCGCTTTTTCACCAAAAATTGCCCGCAAGAGTTTTTCTTCGGGGGTCAATTCGGTTTCACCTTTCGGAGTGATTTTCCCAACCAGAATGTCTCCGGGACCTACCTCTGCGCCCACTCGAATGACGCCGTTTTCATCCAAATCTTTCAACGCTTCTTCGCCAACATTGGGGATGTCGCGGGTAATTTCTTCCGGACCCAGCTTGGTATCTCGCGCTTCAATTTCGTGTTTTTCGACATGAACGGATGTAAACTTATCGTCACGCACCAAATCTTCGCTAATGAGAATAGCATCTTCAAAGTTGCCACCTTCCCAGCTTATGAATGACACCAGCACGTTTTGCCCCAGCGCCAAATCGCCGCCTTCTGTAGAGCTTGAATCAGCCATTACGTCGCCTTCGCGCACCCGTTGTCCTTTAAATACAATGGGGCGCTGGTCTATGCAGGTAGATTGATTGGTGCGTTCAAACCGGCGCAATCTATAGTTATGCAACTCGCCATCATCCGCTTTAACGATGATGGACTCACCCGTTACACTGACCACTTCGCCGACCTGTTCAGCAACAACCAACTGCCCGGAGTCTTTCGCGGCATACGGTTCCATACCGGTGCCAACGGTCGGCGCATCGGGACGAAGCAATGGTACCGCCTGCCGCTGCATGTTCGAGCCCATCAGGGCGCGATTAGCATCGTCATGCTCCAAAAAGGGAATCAGGGCGGCGCTAACGCCGACAATCTGTTTCGGTGACACATCAATGTAATCAATGGCGGTTACCGGTTCAATGCGGGTGCTATGCCCATGCCGCGCTTCCACACGCGCATCGACAAACTCGCCAAATTCATTCATCGTCGCGTTCGCCTGCGCGATGTTGTACAATTCTTCTTCATCCGCTGACATATACCGAATTTCGTCTATGGCAGCCGGGATGATTTTCACCGGTTCATCAAGCTTCAATTTGACAATCTTCATTGCCAACTCATCGTCAAGACGTGTGCCATTTTCGATAATAATTTCACTCGTTTTGGGGTCGGTAATATCCTGCTGCAACATTCTGCCAACCAACCCATCCACAGTATCTGCATCAATTTTTTTAATAACTGTGCGGTAGGGTGTTTCGATGAACCCGTAATCGTTCACCCGCGCGTACGATGCCAGCCGCCCAATCAATCCGATATTGGGACCTTCCGGCGTTTCGATGGGGCAGATGCGCCCATAGTGGCTGTAATGCACGTCACGAACATCAAATCCGGCGCGCTCGCGGCGAAGCCCTCCCGGACCCAACGCACTAAGTGTTCGTTTGTGCGTCAGTTCATCAAGCGGGTTGGTCTGCTGCATAAACTGGCTCAGTTGACTGCCGCCAAAGAACTCGCGGGTAGCGGCAACCACGGGACGAATATTGATTAGTGACATCGGCGAAATTTGGTCGGGGTCTTTGATGGA
>CAYZQQ010000198.1:0-6380 GCA_964480075.1 uncultured Anaerolineaceae bacterium | reverse complement strand
CCATTTTCGCGTCCCACAGCCCGGTGAGCATATTGGTGCTGCCCGGTCCCGCAATGGCGAAACACGCCGCCGGGTGTCCGGTCAGTTTGCCGTATGCCGTCGCCGCGAACGCCGCTGCGCCTTCGTGCCGCACGCCGAAATAGCGCAACTTGCCCGCTTCTTCCGCGCGGCGCATGGCGTCTGCAAAACCGAGGTTGCTGTGTCCCACCATACCGAACACGGTATCCACGCCCCAATCGGTCATCACCTGCACCATCTGGTCAGACACGGTGGGGCGGTGTTTCGGCTCATCGACCTGCACATAAATGCCATCTGCGCGAATTTCCAGCGGCAGCGGCGTGGCGCAGTCGCCGTAGCCTTCCGGCGGGTCGCCTGTTTTGGGGTTGTATTCGTAGCCATGCCACGGGCAGAGCAGCCACTCGCCGTCGATTTGCCCTTCGCCGAGCGGACCGCCCTGATGCGGACAGCGGTTGTCGAGTGCGGTGTAGCCGTATTTCGCCGTGTGAATCAGCACCACGGCTTTCACGCCCGCCATCACCGTCATCACCTGACCCTGCGGCAGTGCGTCTGTCTCCGCCACTCGATACCATTTTTGTGCCATGTCGCGCCTCCTGTGGTTTGACTGAATGTTGTTCACACCGCATAATTCTATCAAATTGAACTTACGCAGATTAAAAATTTCCGCCACAAATTTTCACGAATTTCACCAATTTCTCAATTTTAATTCGTGCAATCTGTGGAAATTCGCGGCTGATTTTTTGACCTGACGACTGAATTGCATAATTCTATCAAATTTAAAAAGGATTTTCTGTAAGGAACTATACGCAACATGCCCCAAAATGAAAGTACGGACATTTTAATCATCGGCTCCGGCCCCGCCGGAATTTCCACTGCACTGCATTTGGCGCAGATGGACGAAAATTTTGCCCGCCGGATGATGGTGGTGGACAAAGCCACCCATCCCCGCGAAAAATTGTGCGGTGGCGGGGTGACACAATCCGGTTTGAAGATTTTGGACGGACTGGGATTATCCATTCCTGTGCCGAAAGTGCCGGTGCGGGAATTGCGATTCCAGATGGATGAAATGGTTTTTGCCGTGCGCGATGAACCGGTATTCACGGTGATTCGACGCGATGAATTTGACCATTGGCTGGTGCGCGAAGCGGAAGCGCGGGGCATTTCCGTACGGCAGGGGGAGGCGGTCACCGCCATTCACCCCGAAGCGGACGGTGTGACCGTGACCACCGAACAGCGCACCATGCACGCCAAAATTGTGGTGATTGCCGACGGCTCGAAAAGTGTGTGCCGCCGCATGTTGGACTGGGAATCGCCGCGAAAACATCCGCCGGTGGCGCGTCTGCTCGAAGTGCTGACCCCCGAAACGCCTTCCGAACCGTTGTTTGCCACAAACACGGCGGTGTTCGATTTTTCGGCGCAGTCGGCGGGCGTGCAGGGGTATGTGTGGGATTTTCCCAGCCTGAAAGATGGCCGCCCGGTGATGAATCGCGGGGTGTTCGACAGCCGCGCCCGTCCCGAACGCCCCCGCATCAAATTGAAAGAAATTTTGGCGCAGGCATTAACCCGCCGTGGGCGCGATTTGTCCGCCGTGCCGCTGAAAGGGCATCCCATTCAATGGTTTGATGCGAAATTGCCGCTGTCGCGCCCGCGTTTGTTGTTGGCGGGCGACGCGGCGGGCGTGGACCCGTTTGTGGGGGAAGGGATTTCTTTCGCGCTGGGGTACGGCAAAATTGCCGCCGGAACCATCGCGGCGGCGTTTGCGCGGAATGATTTTTTGCTGGCGGATTACGGGCGGCGTGTGCGCGGTGATTCGCTGCTGGGCACGTTGCCGCTGCGGGTGTGGCTGGCTCGTCGGCTGTACCGGCTGCGCGCGCCGTGGGCAATTCGAGCCGCATGGCGAGCGTTCCCGCTGGCTGTGCGGGTGCTGGGCTGGATTCGCCCCGCCGCCATGCCATTTCCGCCACGGGTGAGACGGGTGGCGTAAATTTGTGAAAGCATAGCACACAGGCTGGACGGATTTCACGGATTGCCAGAGGTCTTGAAAATTATCTGTGAAAAATCTGTGGCAATCTGTGGGCTGTGAACCTAATTTTGAACTGAAGTTATTGCAAAAATATTGTGAGCGCGCGGGCAGTTATTGACTTTTTGTAGCACGTTTGGGACAATATCAGTGAATAAAAATTGGGCAACAGCGTGCCGAACGATGATACAACCGCCTCGCCGGTTACTGCGCGGCATATTGAGGACACAATGACCGAATTAACATTAGATACGTTCGCATTGAAAATTTCTGACATCCGCCGTGAAATCAGCCGGGTGATGGTGGGACAGACCGATGTTATCACTCATGTGCTGGTGGCGTTGATTGGCGGGGGGCATGTATTGTTGGAGGGTGTACCGGGATTGGGTAAAACTATGCTGGTGCGGACGCTGGCGCAAGTGCTGAACCTGCAATTTTCGCGCCTGCAATTTACACCGGATTTAATGCCCGCCGATATTATCGGTACGGATATTTTGGATGAAGATGAGCATGGGCGGCGCTCATTCCGTTTTCAACCCGGACCGGTTTTTGCTAATTTGGTGCTGGCAGACGAAATCAACCGTGCCACCCCCAAAACTCAATCCGCCCTGCTGGAAGCGATGCAAGAGCAGACGGTCACGGTTTCTAACCACACTTACGCGCTCGAAAGCCCGTTTTTTGTGCTGGCAACCCAAAATCCGTTGGAAATGGAAGGCACATACCCTTTGCCGGAAGCTCAACTTGACCGCTTTCTGTTTAAGTTGAATGTGGGATATCCCTCCCAGCCCGAAATGCGTGAAATTCTCGCGCGCACCACCGGCAAAGAAACCCCACAAGCCGATACAGTGGTGGAAAAAGATACCCTGCTGGCAATGCGGCAACTGGCGCGGCAAGTGCCGGTTGCATCGCCGGTGATGGATGCCGTCTCATCGTTGGTGCTGGCATCGCACCCCGAAAATCCCGCCGCCCCCGACAGTGTGCGCCAATTTGTACGGTTCGGCGCCAGCCCTCGTGCCGGTCAAGCCATCATTATCGGGGCAAAAGTGCTGGCGCTGATAAACGGACGGTTCAATGTTGCCTATGCCGATATTGCGACCATCGCCCCGCACGCCATGCGCCACCGGCTCATCCTTAATTTTGAAGGCGAAGCCGAGGGTATCGACCCCGATACCATCATCGCCGACCTGTTGCAATCGGTGCAGCAGGTGGTATAATATCCACAACAATGACGCGGAGGTGCAATATGACGGCAGTCAAAGCGCAATCCACGCCGATTCAGGTAACAAAGAAGATCACTTTTGAAGAATTTCTTCAAAAATACATGGATGTTCACGCCGAATTGGTTAACGGAAAGGTGCATGTTATGACCCCGGCTTCAAACAGACATCAAGATTTGGTTGGATGGATTTCATCTGTTTTGCGGTTGTTTGTGGAACATTATGGGTTGGGCGTGGTGCGCTCTGCGCCGCTGACCATGCGCATTCCCGGCAAAGATACCCACGGGCGCGAGCCGGATATCATGTTCATTTCGCAAGCGCGACTGGATATTTTGAAACCGACATATTTGGCGGAACCCGCCGATTTGGTGCTTGAAATTATTTCGCCGGAGAGTATCGGGCGCGACCGGGGCGAAAAATTTGTGGAATATGAAGCCGCTGGCGTGCGCGAATACTGGTTAATTGACCCCGACCGCGAGCAGGCGGAATTCTACCGGCTGGCAGATGACGGGCGTTACCGGTTGCAATCCACCCCCGCCGGACGATTTGAATCGCAGGTGATGCCCGGCTTTTGGCTGAAAGTGGAATGGCTGTGGCAAGAGCCGCTCCCCAAAATTTTGGATGTGGCACGTCAATTGGCGCTGCTCTGATACCTTCAAATGACCCTCCCCCTTTTTGACGAAACGTTTCTCCGCAAGCTGGAACAATTATCGCTGGTGGCGCGCCGGGTGCGGCGCGGACAATTTCGGGGCGAAAAACGAAGTGCGCGGCATGGGCAGTCGGTGGAGTTTGCCGACTATCGCAATTACACACGCGGCGATGACCTGCGCGCCCTCGATTGGAATATCTTCGCCCGATTAGAACGCCCATTCATCAAATTGTTCGAAGAAGAAATCGAACAGACGGTGCATGTGCTGATTGATGCCAGCGCTTCAATGGATTTTCCTCAAAACGATGACAGGCGGCACAAAGCCAATTATGCGCGGCGTGTGGCGGCAGCGCTGGGGTACATTGCACTGGCAAACCATGACCGGCTGCAAGTGACGTTTTTCCATAAAGATACCCTGACCCGTTGGGGTCCGGAACGCCACCGCCAAGCCGCTCACCGCCTGCTGGATTTTTTGCAGAATACCGCCTTTGCCGGCGAAACCCATCTCGCCACCGTTTTTCGGCGCTATGCCCAACAAATTAAACGCCCCGGATTGATGTTCATCATCAGCGATTTTCTGTCGGCAGAAGATTACCGCCCCGGCTTTAATGCGCTGCAACAGCGCGGACACGAAATTGTTGTGCTGCATTTGCTCTCGCCGGGCGAAATTGCCCCGGCACTCGCGGGCGATTTTCAGCTAATTGATGCGGAAACGGGTACTCAGCGCGATGTCACCGTCAATAGCACGCTGCGGCAGATGTACCGCCAAAAATTTGAGGCGTGGCAGCGTGAATTGCAACAGTTTTGCCAAAGCCGTCAGATGAATTACACCCTCATTTCTACCGCCATGCCACTTGAAACGCTGATACTGCACCACCTCCGTCAGCGACGCTTGTTGGCGTAAATAGTACCAATATCCCATGAAATTATTCGTGTAGTTTGACAGTAAACATGTTATGTGATATACTTATGTCAAATAATGGCTTTTGGTGTGCCCGCGTCAAGCGTTGGTACAAATAGGAGGTTCAAATGGCAGATGCACAAACAGCTATATTTTCCGGTGCGGAAACGCTTGCACCCCAGCGAGAGGGCATTAATAGCATGTCATCGCTGTATCAAACTGCCGAAGCGTTTCGCAGACATATGGAGGAAAAAGGGTTTTCACCCCATACGGTGAAAGCCTTTAACGGTGATTTACGGTTGGTGCAAAGTTTTTTGGGTGCAGATATTTCTGTTAGCGAATTGGGCACTGACGAACTGAACCGGTTCCTGTATTGGTTGCAATACGAGCGCGGCGTTTCGTGCAGCTCAAAATCATATGCTCGGCGGGTAACAACTCTTAAGAGTTTCTTCGGGTGGCTCACATCCATTCACGTCACGCCATTTGACCCCGCTGCCAAACTCATCCACCAAAAAATAACCACCCCGCTGCCGACAATTTTGCAAGATGCCGAGGTTGACCGTTTGTTAGCAGTAACCGAAGCACATTTACAGAGCAAAAGACCCGACCCGCGCCCCCATTTGCTGGCGAGTTTACTGTTGCAAACAGGTATAAAAAAAGCAGAATGCATGCGTCTCGCCGGCGAAGATTTTGAGGACAGCGACCCTGAACATCCCACTGTACTCATTCGGTACCACGACCCACGGCTCATTCACAAAGAACGCCGCCTGCCTGTATCGCCGGAACTACGGGATATATTGCGCCAATATGTGGCCGCATATCGCCCCAAAGAGCGAATTTTTGAATGTACACCGCGTAACCTGGAATATGTGCTCACCGACGTGGCAAACGATGCCAATTTGCCCAATGGGGCATCGTTTGAAATGTTACGCTGGACAAGCGCTTTCCGCGATTATCGCGATGGGATGTCGCACCATAAACTGCAGGACAAACTTGGGCTTTCCAAAGTTACTTTCCGCGAGACAGTAAAAAAACTAGAAAAAATTGCCCAAAGCAAAAAAGAATAATCCAATAAAATCAGACCAAAACTAAATCCCCGCGCCGGTGTTATCAATTACGGTACACGCGGGGATTTGTTTTTTCTAGTAGTATTTTGACGCACAAATAAAGACGGATAAAATTACGTCAATCCGAGCAATGAAGAAAGGGGACTCTATGACCAGAGTTTTTATCACAGGATTGGGGGCGATTACGCCCATTGGAAATGATGTTGCAACATTTTGGGAAAATATGGTGAATGGCGTATCAGGTGCGGGAATCATCACCAATTTTGACCCCACTGAATTTGCCAGCAAAGTGGCGTGCGAAGTGAAAGATTTTGATGCCACAAAGTACATGAGCCGCAAAATGGCGCGCCGTATGGTGCGCTCAACTCAATTTGCGGTGGCGGCATCGCGACAAGCGTTGGCTGATGCAGAATTTGAAATTACCCCCGAAAACGCTGACATGGTTGGCGTGACCATCAATACCGGCGGCGGCGGGAAGTTCGTTTTTCAAGGCTGCCTCATAATCAGG
>CAYZQQ010000197.1:0-6386 GCA_964480075.1 uncultured Anaerolineaceae bacterium | reverse complement strand
AGCGCCTCTTTGGTGCGGTCGGTGATGGGTCGGGTGGTGTCGCCCGGAACTTCTTTCAGTTTTCTGCTTTTGGCAATGCCGGTTATCACGCGCATTTTTAGTTTTCAGCGGTTAGTTTTCAGTATGGGCGATGTATGTGCCGGTTGACGGTTATTCGCAATTCTTCCGGTGACGAACAAATACCGCAGATTTTGCCGGTGATACAACCCATATTTCCATCCGAGCCAACCCAAATATATCAGTGCCAGAATTTCAATCACCCAGACTTCAGGGTAACGGAGAATTGCCAGATAGGTGCTGAGCATGGCTTGCGGCGAGTTCATAAATTTGAACTGCCAGAAGGTGTCCCAGCCGAACAGCGGCCACCAGAATGTTTCGGTGTGATACCACATATGGTCAGCCAGCAGGTGCGAATTGAACGCCAGCACGTAGGGCAACGCCCGTCGAAACCAGAGCAACGCTACCACCAGCAGCGCCGCATGCACCAAAAATGAATGGGTGATGTTCTGTGTCGAATGCGAATCGGTGAAGACGAGCAGCGCCAGCGGTTTGTCAATTACATCCGGCAGCAGTGCCGCGCCTGCCAGCCCGCGCCAGTCTGGTTCTTCTTCCCACAGATGGCGGCTCAGCAGTCCAACGGCAATGTGTCCGGGAGGCATCATAGGGGGTTGGGTATCCTTTTTCCACAAAAATGCGGGCGACCCTCGCCGCCCGCGGATAGTATAGCGATTGTATTCGGTTGTGGCAACTGAGCAGAGATAGAACACGGATTGCACGGATAAAACAGATTTGCGCAGATTTTTTGAATTTATCTGTGTGCTATGTTTACAGCCGAATTTCCAGCCGCTGAATGATGGGGGTGCGGAAGGTGATGCCCTGCGAGTGCGTTTCCCATTCGGTGATGGCGATGTCATCACCGCGAATGGTAGTGGGATTGAGCGGGTGTATCGTGTGAATGTGCCATGTCAGCGTGTCGTATGGCGGGGCATATTCGCCCTGCGTGCGGGTGGTGATGCGGATGCTGCTATCATCACTGTGGCAAATGAGATGGGTAAGTTTGAAACGCCCGCGCTGATATTCTTTCCCTTTGCCGTCATCCTCATACAAATGGCTATTGCCGTTGCCCGCATAGAAATGCAGATGCACCGTCGGCAGGGTGCTGGCTTGTTCGGTGTGCTGAATCAAATCCCAATGGGGAATGATGCTGCCCGCGCGGACAAACATCGGCGGCGGGTCGGACAGACGGGCAGAAACGGAAATACTTTGCCCGCCGGAAAATTTTTCTTCGCTCCGATAATTGACCCACTCCGCACCGGCAGGTAAATAAACAGAGCGAGAATCGGTTTTCGGGGTCAATATCGGTGCCACCAAAAGATGACTGCCGACCATAAACTGGTCATCCAGCGCATAGGTGTGCGGGTCATCTTGAAATTCCATCAATATGGGGCGAATAATGGGCAACCCGCTGACCGTGGCGTGGTGCAGCACGGTGTAAAAATAGGGCAGTAACCGGTATCGTTGTTCGATAATATTGCGGGAAATAGTTTCCACTTCGGCACCGAACGACCACGGCTCCTGCCGGGGGAATGTGTCGGCGCAATGAACGCGGAATAGCGGGAAAAACGCGCCCAACTGCATCCAGCGGGCAAACAATTCCGGCGACGGTGTGCCGTAAAATCCGCCAATGTCTGCGCCGCTGAACGGCACGCCGGATAGTCCCAATTGCAGCACCATGCTCAAACTCAATGCCAAATGTTCCCATGTGCTTTCGATGTCCGCGGTCCAAACGGCGGCATAGCGCTGAATGCCGCTGAACCCGCTGCGACTCAACACAAATGGGCGGCGGTTCGGGCGCAACGTGCCGATAGCGTCGTGCATGGCGCGCGCCATTTGCAATCCATACACATTGTGGGCTTCGGTATGCGCGGCAAATTTCCCCTCAAAATCATGTATCGCTGTGCGCGGCAAGGTGGCGTCGCCATACCCAAATACCGCCGGTTCGTTCATATCCGTCCAAAAACCCGCCACGCCGTCATCCACCAACTGACGGAATTGTTCGCTCCACCAAATTCGCGCTTGTGGGTTGGTGAAATCGGGAAAATAGCAATCGCCGGGCCAGACGGGACCTTTAAAAACGGTTTCATCCGGCAATTTGACGAACACATCTTTTGCCAACCCGTCGTCTGCCACATCGTTTAATTTATCGGCTTTAATGCCGGGGTCAATAATGGTGACAATTTTGAACCCGTTGGGGCGCAGGATTTTTATCATTTCAGCGGGGTCGGGGAATCGCTTTTTGTTCCACGAAAATACACGATAGTTCTGCATATAGTGAATGTCGAGATGAATGGCATCACAGGGAATTTTCCGCCGCCGAAATTCTTGCGCCAGTTGCAACACTTCCGCTTCGGTTTTGTAACTCCAGCGGGCTTGCTGAAATCCGAGCGCCCACAATGGCGGCAGGGGCATCGTACCCGTCAATTGCGAAAATCGTGCCAGCACATCCCGCAGTTGGGGACCGAAAATAAAATAGTAGCGCAGTTCACCGCCGTTGGCAGAAATAATGGCGCGTTCGGGTTGGCTGTCGCCCAAATCAAAATGGCTGAGATGAGTATTGTCCAGAAAGATGCCGAAAGCGCGATTTTTATGCAGGCTGACCAGCCACGGATGTGCCTGATACAGCGGGCGGGTGGAGGTGTGATAATGTCCGCCGGGGTCACTTGCCCAAACGGGGTATGTTTTGCCGCGCAGATTGACCGGTTGGGCGTGCTCGCCCACCCCGAAAGCGGGCGCATCGGCGGGCAGGGTGCGGTCGATGGCAACCCAATCGTCATTCCAGCCGATACCCCCGCCATCCAAATTGACGGGATTGCCGTCGCTGTCCAAAAAATCAATCAGTCCGTCGGCGTGATGCACCTGCACCGTTAGCGCAGCGGTAGAAATGCGCAGCGCAGTTTTATCTTTGGCAATCGAAAGGGCGGGCGGTTTCCAGTCTGCCACTTCCGATTGAATGGCATACGAAAACGGAACGGGAAACGTGCTGTGGTCGCTATTGAACCGCACGCAAACAATGGCGGGCGCGATGGCGGTCACTTTGATGTACCCAAATTCGGCGACGATGACCACCGCGTTCGGTTCGGTTTGCCGCCAAGATTGGATTTCGCCGGGGGTGTTCAGCCCGGAAAACGGTGGCGGCGCAGGCAGGGGGTCGGCGCTTTTTTTAATGGCTTGCCACCACACGCCCAGCCCGTCACGGGGATGGAACGGGTCGGCGAATTTTAGCTCAGCGTGTGTTTTTTGGATGCTGTATCGCGCACTGCGCAACAGCATCGGCAGCCCGACGGTTTTCAGTGAAAAGGTTATCGTTTTCCAAAAATCCGAATTATTCGCCACCGGTCGGTTCCATATCCTCCGCCACCCATTGCAGGGCGTCAACAGCAATGCCGCCCACCCGCATTTCCCAGTGCAGATGGGGTCCCGTCACCAGCCCGGTATTGCCAATATAGCCAATCAAATCGCCGCGCGCCACATGGTCGCCCGCATGTACCACCGATTCACCCTGATGCCAGTAACCGCTGTACACGCCCAGCCCGTGGTCAATCAGTACCGCATTGCCGCGCACGTTCAATTTTTCCGCCAGCACCACCGTTCCGGCGGCGGGGGCGTAAATCGGGTCGCCATTACCGCCGAAATCCGTTCCGGCGTGATACCCATTGATGGCGCCACCGCCATAACTGCGCCGTGTGCCGAAATTCGACGTGATGCGGGGGGCATCAACGGGATAGCCGAATGTGCCGTGCCATTGTTTTTCCGGTGTGACCCGGTTCCAGATGAGCGCCAGTTTCTGCGCTTCCGATTTTACCACATCCGGGGCGAGCAGCCCCTCGCGCCCCGGTTCGGGGATGATGGTTTCGGTGGCATAATCGCCCGCGCTGACAACCACATCCTGCGCCACGGCGGATTCCGTGCCGTCGGGCAGGGTGGCGCGAAACGCCAGTGAATATACCCCGATTTCACTGAGGGCGTGAATGCCGACCAGCCCCCAATAATGCCGCCCGTCATCCGTGGTCAGGGCGATGGCGCGCGTTTCAAAATCGGCAGTGAGGGTGGCGGTGGTGTTCAGCGTGACCGCCACCCGCAGTGTTTTGCCCTGCGCGATGGGATTGTGCGACAGCGAAATTTCGGCGAAGGGGGCGGGCAGAGGGTACACCGGTTTTGCCGGTTCATTGCCGGGAATGACCAACACCTGCCCCACGTCAATCAGGTTGATATTGGCGATAGCGTTTGCCTGCGCCAGCCGGGAGGTGCGCACGCCGACCCGTTCAGCGATGATGCCCAGCGTGTCGCCCGGTTGGACGGTGTATGTCTGCGGGGCGGTTTCGGCGGCGGGGGATGTGCCATCGGCGGGGATGGATAGCGTGCGCCCGGCGAAAATCAAATCGGGGTTGGAAATGCCGTTATGTGCCGTCAATTCGGCGATGGTCACGTTATATTTCAGCGCAATTTCCGACAGGGTATCGCCGACCTGCACGGTGTATGAAATATCGCCGCTTTGGGCGAAAATCGGCAGCGACAGCGCTACCGTCAGCAAAAACCCGATGAAAATTGTACGAAATGTTCGAGTCATTAAATCACAACCCTCGTTCGCCGCGAATATATGGCACACCGAGTGCGGCGGGTGCGCCGAGCCGTTTTTTCTGCGCCGCGCGTGCGCCCAAAACCAGGGCGAAAATGGTCAGCAAATAGGGAGTCATTTTCAGAAAGAAGCCCCAGTTGGAATTGATATACAGCGGATTAACAAATCCCAACAGAGTTGCCGGACCCTGTAAATCGAGAATGCCGCGTCGCAGTGCGCCAAACAAATACGAGCCAACCGCTGCGCGAACGGGGTCCCACTGGGCAAAAATTACCAGCCCGATGGCAATCCAGCCCTGCCCGGAGGTAGTTTGGGTGCTGTACCAGCCCGGCGATACCCCTAAACTGACGGTAGCGCCAGCCAAGCCAGCCAAACAGCCGCCGACGAACACATACAAATAGCGCAAGCGGTACACATTGATGCCGACCGTGTCGGCGGCTTCCGGTTTTTCACCCACGGAGCGGAGGTGCATTCCGGGGCGGGTTTTGTAAATATAGTACCATGCGGCGGGAATGAGCAGATAGCCGAGATACACCAATATGTTAAAATCGGCGAAAAAGCTGGGTCCAATCACCGGAATTTGTCCCAGCACGGGGATTGTCCAATGGGGGACGAGCGGTGGATTTTGTCCGGTCAGTCCTTCGCCGAACACCAGCGCCAGCCCGGTGCCCAAGAAAGTCAGCGACAATCCGCTGACGACTTGGTCGGCTTGAAATTGGATGGTGACCAGCCCGTGCGCCAAACTGAGCGCCCCCCCGGCGACAATCGCCGCCAGCACACCGAGCCACACATTACCCGTCGCCAGCGAGGTGCTGAACCCCGCCATCGCACCGAGCAACATCATCCCTTCCACACCCAAATTCAAAATACCACTGCGTTCGGCAAAAATTTCACCGACGGTGGCAAATAATAAAATTGTGCCGGTTGCCATACCGGCGTGCAAAATGGTAATCAAGTTCATGCTGTTTCTCCTACATGGGCTTGGCGAACCAAACGGATTTTATAGCGCAACAGCACGTCGCTGCTGATAATCATGAATAGAATGAATCCCTGCAACATCATTGCCAGCCCCGACGGTTGCAATTCGCGCCCGGCTAAAATGAGCGCCCCGAACAGAATCGCCACCGGCACGATGGCAAACGGGTTCAGTTTTGCCAACCAAGCGATGATGATGCCGGTAAAACCGTACCCCGGCGAAATTTGCTCTTGCAGGCGGTGTACCACCCCGGTGATTTCCGACATACCCGCCAGCCCCGCCAGCGCGCCCGAAACGACCATCACCAGAATGATATTCCGCGCGATGTTCAATCCGGCGTATCGTGCCGCATGGGGGTTGTCGCCGATGAGTTTAACTTCGTACCCCCAGCGACTGCGCTCCAGCAGCCACCAGACAACGACCACCATCACCAGCCCGAACACCACGCCCAGATGGAGGGTCATCCCGGAAATACGTTCCAGCCCGATGTTTTTTAAGAAACCGGTGATGGCAGGATTACTCGTTTCCATAAAAGTTTTGTACCCGCGCGCGTAATCGGTTAAACGGGGCATCCACGCCGATTTTGGAAACGTGGGCGTCATTTGGAAACCGGCGTCGCTCCAGGTGTTGAATATCCAAAAATTGTTCCACAAAATTGCCACGTAATTGAGCATCAATGTGGTGACAATTTCGTTGATTTCGAATTTTGCTTTTAAATAACCCGGAATAAAACCGTATATCGCGCCGCCCAACATGCCAAAAATTGCCATTAAA
>CAYZQQ010000196.1:0-6388 GCA_964480075.1 uncultured Anaerolineaceae bacterium | reverse complement strand
GCCGATTGTGCTGTTTGTTTCGCTGGCGGCGGCGGGAATATCGCTGTGGCGGCGAAATACTGTGCGGCAAAAATTTTCGCTGGCGGAACGATGGTTTTTTTGGCTGGCGCTGACGCTGGTGGCCTGGCTGACATTTTCGCCCGCCGTATGGATTCATCCCGCCGAATTTATCGCGTCCGCGCTAAAAATGCCACTCTCCCCCCCGACCGCCGCCCCGCTGCTGACCGCGCTGGCAGTGCTGTCGCCTGTTGGGTTGCTGGGGGCGCTGGGGCTTGCCGTTCGATGGCGAAAAATGGACCGCGATACCCGGATGCTGTGGCTGCTGCTGGCGGCGCAAGCCCTTTTTTCAGGGGGATGGCTGCTGTTTCAGCCGGAAATTTCACCTGCCGAAACGCTGGTTATCTTGTTGCCGATAGCCCTGCTGGCGGCGCGGGGTTGGTGGCTGTGGTTGCAACCCCTTTCGCCCCGTTGGAAAAATATTGCGTTGGCGATGTTGCTGGCGGGACAATTGGCGGGTATCGGCTGGAGTGCGCCATATCTGGTGACGTTTACCAATCCGCTGTGGGGCGAAATGCCCTTTGCCGCACGCTGGGTGGACATTCCCGACGGGGTGGGAATGGATGCGGTCGCAGCGTGGTTTAATGCCCGCCCGGACGTGCTTGATGGCGTGGTGGGCATAGACACCCCGCAACTCCTGTCGCCGTTTTATATGGGGCGATTATCAACATTTACCTCCCCCGATGCGGTATATTTGGCGCTCACTCGTACCCAGCAACGGGCGGAAAGCCCATCACCGATGATTTTGCGCTATTATGATGCGTTGATGGAACCGGAATTTTTGGCAGTGGTGCGCGGGAAAACGATGGTGCGAGTCTATCGCGCCCCGGCGGTGCGGCGGGCAATGGAGTTGCCGCGCGGCATAGATACCGGCATTTTACCCAAACCGATTGCGTTTCGGTTGGATACAATTGCCCCCCGGCGCGGAAAATCGCTGACGGTGGATGTGTTGTGGCTGACCGAGCCGGATATGCCGCCGACGAAATCGGTGCTCGGGGTGCGGAATCTGGTTCAGTTTGATGCTGATATGGTGGACAAAGGAGATGTTACGCCCCAATCCGCCGTAATTTTCGCCGAAGCCGCAGCGTCGTTGCAGCGGGTTGCCGACGGGTTGGTGGTCAGTCGCCACCGGTTGCGTCTGCCCGCCGATTTGCCCGCCGGTCAATACAGTTTGGTGGCAGACGGGCGTCCCATTGGCGTACTGACCCTTTCCCCCTGAGAAACAGTTTTCAGGTTTTTGATTCACCTTTGGGCATGGTATCATTGTCCGCATGAGAAAATTGCCGGATGCACCCAATTTAAATCGTGCTGTGCTGTGGAGCGAAAGTCTGTTGCTTTTTTTGTTTGCACTCGCCCCGCGACTGATTGCTCTGCAAAAATTCGTCACCGCTGACGAAGCAAAATGGATATACCGGTCGGCGCAGTTTTGGCTGGCGCTGCTGCACGGCGACTGGGCGGGCACGATGGTTAAATTGAAACCTGCTGTGCCCACTATGTGGACGGGCGGACTGGGCATGGCAATTTTCAACCGGCTGCACCAAAATTTGCCGCTGGCTGAATTTTTCGCCGCCATTCCCAAATTTCGGGTGGACCCGGCGATGTTGGCGGCAGCACGGCTGCCGACGGTGTTGCTCAGTGCGGCGAGTGTGGCATTCAGCGCATATTTGCTCAAACCGATGGTCGGGCGGCGGGCGGCGCTGGCGGCGGGGGTGATGCTGGCGCTGGAACCGCTTTATCTGGCGTATTCGCGGGTGCTGCACCACGATGCGCTGATGACGCTGTTCGCGTTTCCGGCACTGTTGCTGGCAATCCGTGCCGCGCGCGAAAATCGCCGGGGGTCGCTGGTGGCATCGGGGTCGCTGGCGGGGCTGGCATTTGTCACCAAATCGCCGATTTTCTTTCTCGCCCCGTTTGTTGCCGGACTGCTGCTCGTTTCGGGCTGGCGGCAGGGGAACACCCCCGCCGAAAAGATTATTCCCCCGTTGAAAAAATTCGCCGTATGGGGCGGGCTATCGTATCTGACATTTGTGGGGGTGTGGCCCGCCGCATGGGTCAGTCCCATCGGTGCGCCGTGGGCGGTTATTATGGATGCGCTGGCGGTCGCTGCCCCCGATTCATCGCCGGATGCGTTTCTCAATTTGGGCGCGGCATACTATCCGGCGCAGGTGATTTTTTTCGCCGCCCCGCTGACGCTGGTTGGGGTGGCAATTTGGCTGTGGCAGCGGAACCGACTCTCGCCCACTCCCCGTTTTTCCGCCGATGCGCTGGCGTGGTTCGCCGTCACATTCATCATTTTTATGACCTTTTCCGATAAACGCAGTCCGCGCTATATTTTGCCCGCATTTCTGGCGCTGACCACCATCGCCGCCGTGGGATGGATGGCATGGCTGTCGCGCCTGCCCCGCCTGCGGGTGTGGGCGGTCGGGTTGCTGGCGCTGGGGCAGACGTTGACCATTCTGCCGTTTGCGCCGACCTATTTTCCATACACCGACCCGCTGGCGGGCGGACCCTTGACCACGCCGCACGTGGTAAAAATCGGCTGGGGCGAGGGCATGGATGCGGTCGGTGCGTGGCTCAACACGCAACCGCACCCCGAAGCACTGACCGTTGCCACCAGCGGGTACGCCTCAACACTGACCCCATTTTTTGCGGGGGATGTGGTTTCGGCGGATGCGGCGCGCAGCGATTTTGTGGTATCGTATATCAAACAGCGGCAGGGGCAGCCCCCGCTGCTGACCGAATATTATCGCGCGGCGGTGGGCGCAGTACACACGGTGCGGCTCGGCGGCATCAATTATGCCGAAATTTACCCCGGTTCGCCGGTGCAGCCGGTTGATTCCAATGCGTTGTTCGGTTGGCGGGTGGAAACACCTTTCGCCCCGATTGGGCAGCTATGGATGATTGACCTGCTGTGGCGCGGCGAACCGTCGCCGGTGACGATGGCGCTTGCCGGTGATGGCGGGGCGCGCGAATTGCTCGCGGTGAACAGCACCCCCATCGCGCTGGAACACGGCGCAGTGACGCGGTACACGCTGGCAATCCCTACCGATATGCCCTCCGGCGATTTTCCGCTGCGGCTGAACGGGCAGGCGGCGGGCACGGTTTCGGTGCGGCACGGGCAACTCCCGCCGGATTTCACGCCGATGAATGTTCGATTCGGCGATGAATTGGCGCTGGTGGGGGCAAACGTGCGGTTCGATGCGAACAGCCGGCAGGTGGTGGTTCAGCTGGCATGGCAGCCCACGCCGAAAGTATGGGCGGATTACACGGTATTCGCGCATGTGATTGATGCCGGCGGCAACCGGCTGGTGGGGTTCGATGCCCAGCCGCCTGTGCCGACCAGCCAATGGTTGCGCGGCGAAATTGCGCTCACCGAAAATCCCGTGTCCCTGCCCGCCGGTGTTTCCGCCGATAGCACTCGGGTGCGGGTGGGACTCTATCGTGCCGATACCGGCGCATCGCCGGGGGAACCGGTCATTTTGTCGGGTAGGCTCATATCGAAATGAACGCCGAAGTATATACTCAAACGCGGCATAAAGTATCACGAATTTCCGTAAAATCCTGTTGCTTTATGGCGCCGGACAGTACAATATAGAATACAGATGGCGCAGATTTAATGAATTTCAGCAGAAATTTATCAGAAAAATCAGCGAAAATCTGTGTCATCCGCACAATCCGTGTGCTATTTTAAAGTTGAAATGAAAAAATATCTGATTGCATTCATTATTTTTATACTGGCGCTGGCAGTGCGATTGCCGGGGCTGGATGTATTTTTCACAGCCGATGAATTTCTGTGGGTTGACCGTTCCCGCGATTTTCTGGGCGGGTTGCTCAGTGCAGATTACCCCTGCCTGCTCCCCAACGATACCGAAACGAATGCTGTGCCGGGGCAGGGATTGGCATGTACCCTGCGCACGGGGCATCCCGGTGTGCTGACCATGTGGACGGGAGCGGCGGGCATCACTCTGCAATGGCTCACCGACCCGGCGCACGGCGATATGCCGCTGTTGGAATTTGTGCGGCAACTGCCCGTTAACCCCGTCAACCGCGCCACCATCGCCCCGGTGCGCCTGCCGACGGTCGTCATCACCGCGCTGTTTGCGGCGGCGGTATATCTGCTGTTGCTGAAACTGCTCAAACCGAAAATTGCACTGCTGGCGGGGCTGTTGCTGGCACTCGACCCGTTTCATATCGCGCTGTCGCGGGTACTGCACCATGATGCGCTTTCCACAACGTTCATCATCACTGCCGCATTGAGCATGATGATTTATTTCGGGGTGGAACGCCGCCGAAAATGGCTGATGCTGGCGGGAGTGCTGTCCGGCGTGGCGATGCTTTCCAAATCCACCGGATTGTTTCTCATTCCATTTGCCGGGTTGCTGGCACTGTGGACGATGGCTCGCAGTTGGGCGCGCGGGCAAAAATTCCGCGCGGCGCTGGTTGACACCGTGCGCGATGGCGCGCTGTGGGCGGTGGCAGCCGCGGTGACATTTGTGGCGCTGTGGCCCGCCATGTGGGTTATTCCCGCCGCTGCGCTGCACACCATTTACGCCATCGGCTTTAAATATGCCAGCGGTGGGCACGCCAAAGGGGTGCTCTTTTTCAATACCATTTCGCACGACCCCGGCGCATTTTTCTATCCGGTGACGTGGCTGTTCCGCACCAATTTTTGGCAGATGGCAGGCGTGCTGGCGGCACTGTGGGCGGGCGCGGTCTCTTTGCGCGGGCGATGGCGGACGGCGGCGGCGCGTGGCAATCTCAAATCGAAGATTCGGGCGCTGTCGCCGCAGGGCTACGCCGATACCACCGGCTTGCTGCTGTGGGTGGCGGTATTTCTCTTCTTTTTTATGGTGATGATGACGCTGGGCGAAAAGAAGCAAGACCGCTATATTTTGCCCGTGTACCCCATGCTCGATGTGATTGCGGCGGCGGGGTTGTGGCAGTTGGTGCGCCGGCGTTCCGTGCGCTGGCAGACCGGGTTGCTGGCGGCGGTGCTGGTGGTCAACGGCGCGCTGGCGGTGTGGTCGCTGCCGTACACCTTCGCCTATTACAATCCGCTGGTCGGCGGGGCGAAAGTTGCCGCCCAAACCATGACCATCGGCTGGGGAGAAGGACTGAATGAAGCGGCGGCATATCTGAACCAAAAACCGAACGCGGCGCAATTGAAAGCATCATCATGGTATGGTTCCACGTTTGCGCCGTATTTTCGCGGGCAGACCATTCGCTATTCCGACCAAAAGGGGAATGCGCTGGCGGGGAATTATATCGTTTTTTATGTGAACCAGTTACAGCGGCATTACCCCGATGATGAAATTTGGCGCTACATCACCGACCATTTTTCGGAAGAGCACACCGTGGAAATTCACGGGGTCACGTATGCATGGGTTTTCCCCGCCCCGGGCATCGGACATTATGTGGAAGACCAGAAATATTCCGGCATTGCCGAATTGCTCGGCTGGAACTGGGACGACCCCGCGCCGGATGACGGCACAATCGCCGCCGGAACCGAGCTACCGTTTTCGCTATTTTGGGAAAACCGGGGCAAACAAGCCGATGAACCGTTTTTTGTGCGGTTCATCGGCGCGGATGGCGACATCTGGGCAGAAGCCCCCACCGCCCCCACTGCCGAATTTGCCGACGCGAGTCGCTGGCGGCAGGGGCAAATCATCGCAGAGCGCGGCACGCTGTCCCTCCCCGCCGATACTCCGCCCGGCGAATATACCGTGCAAATTGGCTTTTACACCCGCGCCGTGCCGCAGGGGGAATTGACCTTCCCCACCGCCAATATGCCGCTTGATGCGCCGTTGCAAACCATCACCGTGCAGAGCGGACAAATTTCGGAGGTGGAAACGGGCGATGCGCTGGGCGAGTTGCAATTGCTGACTCCCGCACCGAATTTCAACATTCAATCCGATGCGCTCAATTTCAATTTGCGCTGGGTTGCGCCCCAACCGGTCGTGCACCGCTATCAAGCCGAATTTTCGTTGCTGGATGACGGCGGTTCACCGCGATGGACATGGGATGCCCGTCCGCTGATTCCGTTTTTGCCCACCGATGCATGGCATGCCGGAATCCCGCTCCGCTCGCAGTGGTATCTGCCGCTGACCGGCCCGCGCACGCCGGGCGGCGATTTTCAATTGCAGTTGCGCCTGCGGGATGAAACGGGCGCAATCGCCGCCGAAAAATCGCTGGGTGCGGTGACATTGCCGGGGCGGGCGCGAACTTTTACCGCGCCATCGCCGCAATCGCCGCGAAATGCGTCGCTGGGGGATGATATTGCGCTGTTGGGGGCGGATGGCGTTTCGACGCCATTGATTCCCGGTTCGGAATT
>CAYZQQ010000195.1:0-6415 GCA_964480075.1 uncultured Anaerolineaceae bacterium | reverse complement strand
CTGTCCCTACGAGAAAAACACACTACTTTGCCCCGATATTTTGAGAAGATACTAAAAAACGACCATCCGGCAGATGGTCGTTTGGGGTTGATGGAGCGGGGAGACAGGGATTCGAACCCTGGGTGGAGCTTTAAGACCCCACAACCGCTTAGCAGGCGGCCCCATTCAACCACTCTGGCATCTCCCCAAATTAATCATCATCGAGTAAATTTTACTCGTGGCTGATTACAAATTGTTAAATCTCACAGCGGAGGGAGAGGGATTCGAACCCCCGGAAGCCCTTACGAACTTCTGCGGTTTTCAAGACCGCCGCATTCAACCACTCTGCCATCCCTCCGGGCAAATCCCACAACGGCACTATTTTAGCAGAGAGCGGGCATTGTGTCAAAATGGCAGAAGGAGCGAATTTGCGATTCGCCCCTTCTGCCATTTGTACCTTTTACAGCTCTATTTTTGCGCCGAGAACCGCCATAAATTTCGCCATCCATGCGGGATGGGCGGGCCACGCCGGAGCAGAAACCAGATTGCCATCGACATACGCATCGGTTACGGGAATATCCATGAATTTCCCGCCGACACCATCCACGGTGGGACCCACCGCCGGATATGCCGCACATTCTCTGCCGCCGAGCACCCCCGCCGCCGCCAACACTTGCGGACCGTGACAAATCGCTGCGACGGGTTTGTTTTCGTTAAAAAAGTGGCGCACAATATCGAGCACCCGTTGATTCAATCGAATATATTCCGGCGCACGTCCCCCGGGAATGACCAGCGCGTCAAATTCGGCTTCATCTACATCATCGAATGTCCCGTTCAATGTAAAATTATGACCCGGTTTTTCACTGTATGTTTGGTCGCCCTCAAAATCATGTACGGCAGTCCGCACAAACTCACCCGCTTTTTTGTCGGGACACACGGCTATGGTTTCATACCCCACTGCAGTCAACAATTGAAACGGCACCATTACTTCGTAATCTTCCACAAAATCGCCAACCAAAAACAGAATTTTTTTTGCCATGAGTAACCTCCAGGTTACACTATAAAATTAAAATAGGGATACACATATTTTTATACCATGTTTCATCATGGTTTTCAAGCAAAAAATAGATTTTGTGGTAAAATAGAGATGTTGTGACGGTAGACTTTGTGAAACATCAACTGCAACAGAAAATTGAGCAGCTTGCCGCGGTGCGCGAAATCAGCCGCGCCATTGCCGAAGCCCGCGACCTCGACTCGACGCTGGATTTGATAACCCGCCGTACCACTGAAGTGATGGGCGTTGAATCATGTTCGATATACCTGTATAATCGTACGGGCAACCGATTGGTGCTGGCGGCATCCACCGGGTTGAAAGAAACGGGCATCGGGCGGGTGACCCTGCCGCAGGGTGCCGGGTTGACCGGCTGGGCAGCGGCATATGGCGAGGTGGTTGCGATAGCGGATGCCGCCGCCGACCCCCGTTTTTTTCGGGTGCTGGGCAGTGGCGAAAGTAAATTCGCTTCGCTGATGGCAATGCCCCTGATGGCACGCGGGCACGCCATCGGCGCGATAAATGTGCAGACGGCGGCGTTCCATCAGTTTTCCGCCGATGAAATTGAGCTGTTTAGTTTTGTCACCGATTTGGCGGCTACCGCGCTGGAAAAAGCCAAATCCGTCCATGCCGCCGTGGTGCAAGAAATTCACCATCGGGTAAAAAACAACCTGCAAACTATTGCCATGCTGTTGCGCTTGCAGGCAGGGCAGGATGCGCCGCTTTCGCCGGAGGATATTTTGCACGAAACCATCAATCGCGTGCTGAGCATCGCCGCCGTGCATGAGTTTTTAGCGCACGAGCATCACCCGCAGGTTTCGTTGCAACAGTTGGTGGCACACGTGGCGCAAGCCGTCACTCAAAATATGACCCTCGGCGAGCAGGTAACGCTGACGGTAACGGGCGAGGAATATATGCTGTCATCACCCGCTGCAACCCATATCGCGCTGGTGGTCAATGAGTTGGTGCAAAACGCGCTGGAACACGGCTTACGGGGCAACGGCGGCACAATTTCCATTTCGGTCGGGCATCGAGAAAATATGATGACGCTGACCGTCGCCGATAATGGCGCCGGGTTGCCCACCGATTTTTCGCTGGCAAAAGACGGCGGATTGGGGCTGGAATTGATTCGCACATTGGTAGAAGAGGATTTGAGCGGCACAGTTTCGGCGCAAAAAAACAGCGACGACGGCACAACAATGATCATTCACGTGCCATTCGCTGCCATTGAGGTTGACAGACATTTAACGTATGCGTAACCAAAAACCATACCGAATTGTGATTGCGGATGACGAAGGCGTTATTCGGATGGGGTTGCGCACTATGCTGCGCACGCTGGGGCACACGGTCATCGGCACAGCACGCAACGGCATTGAAGCGGTGGCGCAGGTATTAAATTTAAAGCCCGATTTGCTGCTGCTGGATATTAAAATGCCGGAGATGGATGGAATTGCGGTGGCGCAAAAATTAACGCGCGATGCACCGTTACCCATTGTGATGCTCACCGCGTTCAGCGAGCGTCCGCTGGTGGAACAGGTGGCAGAAATGCCGGTGATGGGCTATTTGGTAAAGCCGGTGGATGAATCAAAGTTGGCGCCGACGCTTGATATGGCTATCGCCCGTTTTGCAGAGTATCGCGCCGCACAACAAACCGTGTCACGGTTACGCAAAAAATTGTCCGGGCAGGATGCTATCGCACAGGCAAAAAAGCTGTTGATGGCACAGGGGTTCACTGAAGCCGAGGCATACCATCATCTGCAAACCCGTGCCCGGGCACAGCGAACATCGGTTGTTGAGACGGCAAAACAGCTATTGCGACAAACCGAGGATTAATCGGTGCGTTTTCCGGCGATGATAATTTCGCCTTCTCGCACATCTATGCCCGTAATTTGCACATTAAATTGCATGTTGGTCAGAGTTTCATTGATCGTTTCAGTGATATTTTTGATGACCGCATCGGGGACATTGAACGCACCCATTTTTGCTTCTACCAGTTTTACCTGCAACTGCCCGTTATCGGTCACCAGCGGGCGCATTACCAGCAATGCAGAAACGGACGCGGATCCCAGCCCTTCAAATTTGCCGAGCATATAGATTTTCCCGGCAGTGAACCAGATTTGCGGGTCTGACACCGGAATATCGGCGCGGGTTTTCAGACTCAACGCCGCCAGCGACGTCATTTCTTCAGACGTGATGCGGAAACGGGCTTCGTGTCCGCCTTTGGCTTCTTCTACCGCCTGATTGAAGTTGGTTTTGGCGCGAGTTACCGCATCTTCATTCGGCTCAATATATCCGCCCGGCGGCTGTGGCAACGCTTCCGTCTTGGGTTTTAAGTTGGGTAATCCAATGGAACATGCCAGCAATGGCAACAACGCAATTGCAATGAAGAGTATTTTTTTTGTTGAATGCATCATTTCTTCACCGTATCATTTCAAATTATAGCGTGAGAAAATTATAACACCAAAATAGGATTATGACGAAAAACACACCTTCCACACCGGAACAAACCCCGGCGCTCTCTATGGAGCGCATTGTCGTGCTAATTGAAAGCCTGCTATTTGTGGCAGATCACCCTGTCCCCATTGCCGAACTGTCTGCCACGCTGGAAGTATCGGATGCCATTATCGAAAACGGGTTGAGGCGGTTGAGCGAAAGTTACGCCAACCGTTGTTTGAAAATTCAGCGGCTGGGCAAACGAGTACAGTTGGCAACCATCGCCGATGCCACCCCATATATTGAGCGTTTTTTGGGGCTGTCCATTTCCAGTAAACTCTCTCCTGCTGCGCTGGAAACGCTCGGCATTATTGCCTACAAACAGCCCGTCACTCGCCCGGACATTGAATCTATTCGCGGCGTGAGCAGTGATGGCGTTCTGCGCAATCTACTGAGCAAAGGGTTGATAGAAGTGGTGGGACAGTTGGAAACCGCCGGTCGCCCCCATCAATATGGCACAACGTTTGAGTTTCTAAAATATTTCGGGCTGTCATCGCTGGAAGACCTGCCACCGCTGGCAATGGACGAGCGCGAAACCACCGCCGACAACGCCACGGAAATTGCCACATAGGTTTGCCCATTCGTTTGCTCGCTGGCATAATAGCGCCACGTCTTGGGGAGAGAATATTGTGACAAAAAAACAAGAATCGATGCGATTGCAAAAATTTTTGGCACACGCCGGTGTCGCATCGCGCCGCGCCGCCGAAACGCTCATCGAAAGCGGGCACGTGCGAGTGAACAACCAGGTGGTTACCACTATGGGAACGAAAGTGGATCCCCGGCGTGATACTGTTGCCGTGGATGGCAAGCGCGTTCAGCTTCCCCAAAAACACGTGTATATTATGCTAAACAAACCCCGGTATGTGCTATCGACCACCCGTGATGGTTGGGGTGACCGCAAAACTGCGCTTGATTTGGTGGACGTGCCGACGCGCGTTTTTCCGGTGGGACGGCTCGATTTTGAAAGCGAAGGGTTGGTACTGCTGACCGATGACGGCGAATTGGCACAAAAACTCACGCATCCCAGCTTTCAGCACGAGCGGGAATATGAAGTACTGCTAAAAAGCAATCCCGACCGCGAAACATTGCGGCGCTGGCAAGCAGGCGGATTCGAGGTGGATGGCAAACCGGTTGCCCGGATGAAGGTAGAGCGATTGCGTTCGGATACGCCAAATTGGCTGCGCATCATTTTGACCGAAGGTCGCAAACGGCAAATCCGCGAAGTCGCCGCACAACTGGGGCATTCGGTCATAACGCTGGTGCGGGTTCGTTTTGGTCCGTTAAAATTAAGCCATCTTAAACCGGGCGCGTGGCGCCATCTTTCGCCGCGCGAAGTGGATATGCTAAAACAAAGTATCAGCCGCAAAAAACCGGGACGCCCTCGCCCGGCGTAATCCGCAATAGCCCAATTCTGACAGATTTCGAGGAAACTCGTGAACAATTCGTTAATCATCGCCATTGACGGCTCTGCTGCTTCCGGAAAAAGCACGCTGGGAAGCACGCTCGCCCAAAAACTACATTATTTGTATCTTGATACCGGCGTTATGTACCGCGCCGTAACATGGGCGGCACTGCATCACAACATCGCCCCCAGCGATGAACCCGCTGTTTCAACATTGGCAGAAACAATGTCATTGGAGATTGTTCCTCCCACCAAAAACGACGGACGGCAAGCCACGGTGTTGGTAGACGGCACAGACATCACATGGCATATTCGAACACCGGAAGTGGATGCGCATGTGTCGCTGGTGTCATCATACCCGCGCGTGCGGCACGCCCTCACCCGCCAACAGCGCGAGATTGCCCGGCGCGGGTCGGTGGTTATGGTGGGGCGAGACATCGGCACGGTGGTGCTGCCGCACGCCGACTTGAAACTGTTCATTGACGCTGCAATTGAAGTGCGTGCACGACGAAGATACAATGAGCGCATCGCCCGCGGAGAAACAGTCGCTTTCAACGCGCTACTGGATGCTATGCGACGGCGCGACAAACTTGACCGCGAAAAATCCATCTCGCCCATGGTTCCCGCACTGGATGCCATCACCATCAATACCGATACCCTCTCGCAGGAAGAAGTGATGAGACATACGTTATCCCTGTTGGATAAAATACTGTCGGACAAAAAACAGCATGTAGTGAAAGAATAACTGATGACACCTATATTGCCGGAAACACTGGCAAACATCTCATTTTTCTCCGATGTGTCAATGGCATCATTGAAGAAAATTGCCGCTGTATCACACTCGCTTTCATTCAAACAGCATCAACTTATTTTGCTGGAAGATGACCCCGACATGCCGGTGTTTTTTGTGCTGTCCGGCGAAGTTCGCGTATTCCGCACCTCCCCAGATGGACGAGAAATTACCATCACCGTGTTGCATGCAGGTGAACCGTTCAACATCCCGTCGGCATTCACCCCACGCCCCAGCTCTCCCGCCAGCGCCGCCGCCATCACCGATGCGGATGTGCTGTCCATCTCGCAAACAGATTTTCAGCGTGTGGTGAGCGAAACCCCGGACTTGGCGCTCATTGTTCTGCGCGATTTGTCGCTCAAACTGCAACGATTGGTGGCGCTGAGCTATGATTTGGGCTTGCGCAGCGTGCGCGGCAGGCTTGCTAACTTTTTGAGCGAAAATACGCGCGCTGACGGCACACTCCCCAGCCGGTGGACACAACAGCAAATTGCCGCCCATATCGGTACCGCCCGCGAAGTGGTGAGCCGCACCCTGCGACAATTTGCCAAAGCAGGCATCATCACCACCGAACGGCAACGCATCACTATTTTGAAACCGGATGCGCTAAAAAATATTATCATCCAATAAAACAATTCAATAACTTCAATACCTTCGCCAATTAGGGTGAGATGAGCGGTGTTTTAACCGGATGTATGCG
>CAYZQQ010000194.1:0-6424 GCA_964480075.1 uncultured Anaerolineaceae bacterium | reverse complement strand
ATGGATTGACTTATGGCAGGCGAAAAGACTGAAGCCCCGACCTTAAGACGACGGCAAGAATCTCGTAAAAAGGGTCAAGTTGCCAAAAGTATGGAAGTGAATACCGCGTTGGTGTTGCTCGGCAGCTTCTGGGTACTCAAGTCGATGGGGGCACGTTCCGGGGAAACGTACATGGCAATTATGAAACGGAGTTTCACCAGCTTGAATACGGTTGACTTTACCCCCGATGCTGTTTATTCCGGCGCTATGGCGCTCAGCGTGGCAATGTTGCAAATGATGGCGCCACTGGTACTTGTGGTGGTAATCATTGGGGTGGCGGCGAATATGGGACAGGTTGGATTTCTTTTTTCACTGGAAGCTCTTAAACCCGACCCCAAGCGCATCAACCCCATCAGCGGCGCGAAACGGTTTTTTGCGCTACGCGGCGTGGTAGATTTGCTCAAATCACTGATAAAAATTTTTATCGTTGGTGTGGTGGTATACGGCTCTCTAAAAGACAATTTTGCCATATTGTTGGCGGCGCCCCGGGTAAATGTGAGTGCATCGGTGGGCGCGATACTGAGAATTGCGATGGATGCGGGGATACGCGTGGGCGTGGTGATGCTGGTCATTGGCGCCGTAGATTATCTGTACCAGCGCTATGAATTTGAAAAAAGCCTAAAAATGTCCAAACAGGAAATTCGGGAAGAGATGAAACGGTACGAAAACCCGCAGCTCAAAGCCCGCATTCGGTCTCGCCAGCGACAACTGGCGATGAACCGGATGATGACGGCGGTACCCCATGCAGATGTCGTCATCACCAATCCAACCCACTTCGCGGTGGCGTTGCAATATAACAAAGCCAAAATGAATGCGCCGCAGGTTGTCGCCAAAGGGCAGCAATTGGTTGCCCGACACATAAAAGAAATAGCAAAAGAGAACAATGTGCCGCAGGTGGAAAACAGACCCTTGGCGCGCAGTCTGTTCAAATCGGTAGAAATTGGGCAAGAAGTTCCGGGAAATTTGTATGCCGCCGTCGCCGAAGTATTGGCGTTTGTGTATCGCCTCAAACAGACGGTGCGGGCGTGGTAGCGGCAATGATGGGAGTTACTAAATGACAGTAAATGCCGGAGCAAAAACAACCGGATTTAATTGGCGCAGTTTGGCGGGCTATAGCGATGTGGTGCTGGCGGTCGCGGTGATTGCCATCGTGGCGATGATGGTCATTCCCGTGCCGCCGGCGATGCTCGATGTGCTGTTGGCGCTCAATATTTCAATTGCGGTCACCATCGTGCTGGTGTCGCTGTACATCAAAGAACCGTTGGAATTTTCGGTGTTCCCGTCACTGTTGCTCATTCTCACCCTGTACCGGCTCAGTTTGAACATCACCTCCACCCGGTTGATTTTGCTGAATGCCAACGCCGGAAAAGTCATCACCGCCTTTGGTAATTTTGTCGTCGGTGGAAATTATATCGTCGGAATTGTCATTTTTCTCATTTTGATGGTCATTCAATTCATCGTTATCACCAACGGGGCGGGGCGTGTCGCGGAAGTGTCGGCACGGTTCACATTAGACGCGATGCCCGGCAAGCAAATGAGTATTGATGCCGATTTGAATGCCGGACTTGTCACCGAAGACCAGGCACGCAAACGCCGGAAAAAAATTGAGAACGAAGCAGATTTTTATGGGTCGATGGATGGGGCGAGTAAATTTGTTAAAGGTGACGCTATTGCCGGGATTGTGATTGTGCTGGTGAACATCATCGGCGGGTTTGCTATCGGTGCGATACAGCACCAAATGAGTCTGTTGGAAGCTTTGCAAACCTACACCCTGCTCACTGTCGGCGACGGGCTGGTATCACAGATACCCGCGCTGCTCATCAGTACCGCCACCGGTATCATCGTCACCCGTACTGCTGCCGATAAAAATATGGGCAGCGATGTGGTCACCCAAATGACCAGCAACCCCCGCGCACTGATGATTGTTTCGGCGATGCTGGTTGGGTTTGCACTGGTTCCCGGATTACCCAAAGTGCCGTTTTTGCTCATCAGTGCCGTGCTGGGCGGTGGCGGATATTGGCTTAAGCAGCAGAAATCTGCCATCCGCACCGATGCCGAGCTTGAAGCCGAAGCCCAAGCCGCCACCGCACCCGCGTTGGAGCAGGAACCGGTCACCGAACTGTTGCAGGTGGATGCGCTGGAAGTGGAAATTGGGTACGGATTGATTCCACTGGTGGAAGGTGGCGCCAATAGTAATCTACTCAATCGCATCACCATGATCCGTCGCCAAATTGCGCTGGAAATGGGATTCATCGTGCCAAAAATTCGCATTCGAGATAATTTGCAATTGCCGCCAAATTCATACGCCATTAAATTGCGCGGCGAAGAAATTGCGCGCGGCAACCTAATGGTGGGGCATTATTTGGCAATGCCTGCGGGACCCGTCGCCGAGGAAATTCCCGGCACGCCCACCGCCGAACCCGCTTTTGGGTTGCCCGCCACATGGATTGATGCCACGCAGAAAGAACGCGCGGAAACAGTCGGGTACACAGTGGTAGAATCGGCGTCGGTGCTGGCAACCCATCTTACCGAAGTTGTCAAAGGACACGCCCCCGAAATTTTAACGCGGCAGGACGTGCGCGACCTGCTGGATAATTTAAAAGAGGTGTATCCCGCATTAATTGACGACCTTATCCCCAATCAGCTTTCGTTGAGCGATGTGCAGGAAGTGTTGAAAAACTTGTTGCGCGAACGGGTGTCCATTCGGGATTTGGTCAGCATTCTGGAAACGATTGGGTCGCTGGCGCATTCGGTAAAAGACCCGGCAGTGCTCAGCGAAGCCGCCCGGCGCGCACTGGCGCGTTCCATTTCCAACCAGCATCGTGCTGCCGATGGCAATCTGCATGTGGTTACGCTCAGCCCGCGGGTGGAACGCATTCTTACCGAATCGATGGGCGATATGAGTCAGGGATTATATCTGAATTTGGATCCGGCGGTGGCACAGCAATTGCTGGAAACAACTGCCGCCGAAATGGAATCGATGGCACAGAAAGGCTATCCGCCGGTGTTGCTATGTTCTGCCACGGTACGATTTGCTTTCCGCCGCTTTATGGAACGGTCGTTACCCAACGTGGCTGTTTTATCGTATAGCGAGATTGCCGCAGGCATAAATGCCAACGCCGAAGGCATGATTGAGTTGCCGATTGTTCCATCGGCATAAAAAATACAACTGGGCAATGGAAAACACACCATGCACGTAAAAAAGTTTTATGCCAATAGCATGCCCGAAGCGATGGCTGCCATCCGTGCCGAACTTGGCGCTGATGCCATTATTCTGCACTCGCAGAAAAAACGGCGACCGGGCGTGCTTGGGTATTTTCGGCAACCGCAATTAGAGGTAACGGCGGCAGTGGATAATGACCTACGCGATTTTCCGCAACCAACCCGTGCCGCCACCAGCGAAGTTCGGCAGATGCGGCGAGAGTTGGCAGATTTAAAGATGGCATTGTCGCAAGTGGCACATAATCAAGAGACGCAGGCAACCGCGCAGACGGTTCGACGGCAGACGGGACAATATACGTTGCCACCGCGCGTCGCCAGTTTGGATAACTGGTACAAACGATTGCTGGCGCAGGGCGTCGCCCCAGACCTGTCACAGCAAATCGTCCAATCTGTTGCCGACGAATTGAACCGTTGGGCACTGGATAATGAAAGCGTGCTGAATGAACATTTGCACTGGCATTTGGGGCGGCGGCTTCAATCACCCCAGCCGATAACGTTAAAATCCGGCACGCCAACCGTATTTTTTGTGGTGGGACCCACCGGCGTGGGCAAAACAACCACCATTGCCAAACTTGCCGCTAATTTTAGCCACCTTCAAAAAGCGCGGGTGCTGATGATTACCGCCGACACTTTCCGCGTGGCAGCGATACCGCAATTTAAGGCTTTCGGTGACATTTTGAACATTCCCACAGCCGTGGCATACACCCCCGCAGAATTGGCGGCGCTTGTGGGAAAAAATACACAATACGATTTGATATTGGTCGATACACCGGGAAGAAATCAACGTTCTCCAGATGAAGTGAATGAAGTGGCGGATTTTTTGGCGGCAGTGCCGAATAAAATTGTATATCTGGCAATCGCCGCCCACACCCAATATCAAGATATGCGGCAGATTTCTGAAGCATTTGGTTCGATGAATATTGACAGTTTTATATTCACTAAAACAGATGAAACAGCTTTATTTGGAGCCGCATATAGTTTAACGTGCCTCACCCAAACGCCGTTGAGTTATTTGACCACCGGGCAACAAGTTCCCGATGACATCGAGCTTGCTTTGGCGGAGCGGGTGATTGACCTGTTGGTGGGTGACGTTCCCGACGATATTCGCAGCACCCGCCCGCTGGTCGCCGCGCGAAATGGCAACCGCAATGGCAAATAGTTTACGCCCACGGCAATAATGAGGACACGCGATGAACGTTAAATCAAATCGGCTTCAGAATTTAAATTCAAACCAAACGCCCCACTTACTTCCGGGGACGGATACCTTTGCCCCACCTCAATTTCGCAGCCGGGTCATTGCCGTTTCCAGCGGGAAGGGCGGTGTCGGCAAAACAAATATCGCCGTGAATATGGGATTGACACTGGCAAAGCGTGGCATACGGGTGGCGCTGCTTGATGCCGATTTGGGTACAGCCAATGTGGATGTGCTCATGGGCATTCGACCGCAATACCATTTGCAGCATCTCATCACCGGACAGCGGTCACTGGCGGAAATTATGGTGGAAACACCCTCCGGGTTAAAAATTATTCCCGGCGCATCGGGCTTGCCCGATTTGGTGGATTTGCCCGATGCTCAGCGCGATGTACTGCTCCGTTCGATGATGGCGCTGGATGGCACGGTGGATTTGTTGTTGATTGATACCGGCGCCGGCGTGGGGCGGAACGTGGTGCAATTTATTTTATCGGCAGGGGAAGTGTTGCTGGTTACCACGCCCGAACCCACCGCCGTCACCGATGCTTACGCGCTGATGAAGGTACTGTCCGGCTATCGGCTGCCGCTGGCGATAAAACTGGTGGTAAACAATGCCGGTCGCGGTGAAGGCGAAGCAGTGGTGGAGCGGTTAACCACGGTTGCCGAACAATTTCTGGGGCGCAGCATCGAACCGGTGGGCATACTGCCGCACGATAAAAATGTGCCGCTCGCGGTTCGCCGCCAAACGCCGGTGGTGGAATTTAATCCGCAATCACCGCTGGCAATGGCGCTCAATTTGCTGGCAGAACGCTTGTGGAACCATGTAGAAATTCAAGAGGTAACGGGTATCGCGCATTTCTTTCGTAAAATTATGGCATTGCGGTCGGTTATCGCCGGGTAAACAAAAAAGGAGAAGGAGCTGTTGATGACCAATCAAAAATCAGCATGGATTTTGACATTTGCAATCCGAATTTCGTTAGTTGTATTTTTAAGTGTGTTGGCACTTGGGCTTATCAATGGGGCAGACCCTGTTGTGGCGACCGTACGGAGCGTGGTGGCATTTGCATCGTTTTTGGTGCTGGGCTGGGGGGCATCAATATTGCTGGTACCTTCTGAAGCGGAGAAAGTAGAAGTGGAATCTGACACGGGAACGGTGGCAACCGCTTCCGCAAAAAAGGCGGATGGACAAACCACTGCACCGGCGGCAGCAACAGCCATCCCTACCGGCGCCGTGAGCGCGCCGCAGAAGTAGCGGCAATAAAAGGACGCACACCACCAACGGTGCAATATGGATGAGACGGCAAAACTTTGGCAACAATATACTGAACAGCAAGACCCCAAAGCGCGCGAAACGTTAATTCTGCAATACGCGCCACTGATAAAATATGTGGTCGGACGCATGGGGATAAAAGTTCCACCAAGTTTGGAACAGAACGATTTGCTCAGTTATGGCACAATTGGGTTAATTGAAGCGATTGACCGCTTCGACCCGTCGTATAAGGTTAAATTTGAAACCTACGCCATTTCTCGCATCAAAGGGCAAATCATCGATTCCATCCGTTCGATGGATATTTTGCCGCGCTCGGTGTATCGCCACGCGAAAGAAATTGAAATTGCATTTGGCGAGTTGAGCCAATTGTTGGGACGCTTGCCGGTTGACAGCGAAGTTGCTGCTCATTTGGGCATAATGGTGCAAGAGTACCATCGCTGGCTGGGCAACGCCGGTTGGGTTATTGTGTCGCTTGACCAACCGATTGTATTCAGTGATGGTGAGCAGGCAAATTTATATGATACGCTGGCAGACAATACGGTCCCATCACCCACAGCGGCGGTGGACCGCCAAGAAATGATAAAGCGACTCGCCGCCGCCATCAAAGAATTATCCGGACGCGAGCAGCTATTGGTATCGCTGTATTATAACGATGGGCTGACGATGAAAGAAATCGGCGAGGTATTAAACGTGTCGGAATC
>CAYZQQ010000193.1:0-6430 GCA_964480075.1 uncultured Anaerolineaceae bacterium | reverse complement strand
CCCAGTTCCGGCACGCATTACGCCAGCGATGAAAATTTCAACACCCTCGGTTTTCCGCAGTCATCCGGCACGTGGCGAGTGGGGATTGATTATGAGGGCAATCCGAGTTACGCCTACCCGTACCGCTGGGCGGTGGGCAAGCTGGATGCGCTGGAAAAGCGGGAAATCAACGGGCACACGGAATACTTTCTGATGCCGGGACAGCGCACGCTGGTCACCGGGTCGATTCAATTGAATGATATTCCGCTGGGCAACAAACCGGCAATCTATTTTTGGGCGGGACTCATTCACGAAGATGTGGCAATTGACAATTTTAACGACCATGTGGATCCCACCCAAATTAATATCGGTTTTTAGCTGAATGCTGGTGGCTATCGGCTGACAGCAACTTTTCAGAGGAGAGAAATTATGACCAACGCAATTCAATTGTATCTTGCCAAAACTGCCCCGGAAGCCATCAATCCCGCATTTTTGGCATACATCGCCAACCTCACCGAGGTGGCAAGCGTCGCCCCGACTGTGGCGCGAACCATTGTGCAGGAACTGGCAGACCAGCGCGCCAACCTGAAGCTCATCGCCAGCGAAAATTATTCGTCACTCGCCACGCAACTCGCTATGGGTAATCTGCTCACCGACAAATACGCCGAAGGATTTCCCGGTCATCGTTTTTACGCCGGATGTGATAACGTGGATGATGTGGAAAGTTACGCGGCGCAAAAAGCCTGCGAAATTTTCGGTGCGGAACACGCCTATGTGCAGCCACACAGCGGCGCGGACGCGAATATGATTGCTTATTGGGCGATTCTCACCGCACGGGTCGAAACCCCCGCACTGAAAGAACTGGGCGAGATGAACCCGGCGCACCTTTCCCGCGCAGACTGGGACACCATTCGCGCCAAATTGGGCAACCAGCGGCTGATGGGGTTGGATTATTATTCCGGCGGACATCTGACGCACGGCTACCGTTTCAACGTTTCCGCGCAGATGTTCGATGCGCACACCTACACCGTCAATCGTGAAACCGGACGGCTCGATTATGATGAACTCGAAGCGATGGCGCTGGAAATCAAACCGCTCATTCTGCTGGCGGGTTACAGCGCCTACCCCCGCGAAATCAATTTCCGCCGCATGCGCCAAATCGCCGACAAAGTGGGCGCAGTTTTTATGGTGGATATGGCGCATTTCGCCGGGCTGGTCGCCGGTGGCGTTTTCAAAGGCGACTTTAACCCCGTGCCGTTCGCACACGTGGTGACCACCACCACCCACAAAACCCTGCGCGGTCCGCGTGGCGGGATGATCCTCTGTAAACAGGAATTTGCGGAATACGTGGACAAAGGCTGCCCGATTGTCATCGGCGGACCGCTGCCGCATATGATTGCTGCCAAAGCGGTGGCATTCACCGAAGCCGCCAAACCGGAATTTAAAACCTATGCTGCCAAAATTGTCGAAAATGCCCGCGCGCTCGCCGCAGCCTGTATCGCCGAGGGGATGACCGTCGCCACCGGCGGCACGGACAACCATATGCTGCTGATTGACGCGCGCCCCTTTGGACTGAACGGGCGGCAGGCGGAAAGCGTCCTCCGTGAAGTGGGGATGACCCTCAACCGGAACGCGCTTCCGTTTGACACCAACGGTCCGTGGTACACCAGCGGATTGCGCATCGGCTCGCCCGCTGCTACCACGCTCGGCATGGGCGCGGATGAAATGAAAGAAATCGCCGCCATTATTAAACGGGTGCTGGCAAATACCGTGCCCGCCATCATCGAAAGCGGGAAAAACGCGGGTAAACCCAGTAAAGCGAAATACGTGCTCGATGACGCCATTCGCACCGCAGCCAAAGCGCGCATTGCCGCATTGCTGGCAAAATATCCCGTTTACCCTGAATTGGATTTGGCATTTTTGCAGGAACATTTCGGATAAAATATTGTAGGGGCGATTCACGAATCGCCCCTACGGGATTCCCCTAAAATTATGACTCTTGCCATCATCATTGTCAGTTGGAACACAAAAGAATTGCTCCGCGACAGTCTGCTTGCGGCACTGGCGGATGCCCACGACAGCGCATTGAACACTGAAATCTGGGTGGTGGACAGCGCCAGCAGCGACGGCACCCCCGCCATGCTCCGCGACGAATTTCCACAGGTGAAACTCATCGCCAGCGAAACGAATCTCGGTTTTGCGGCGGGCAACAATGCCGCTCTGCGCGCGCTTGGGTTTCCGGCGAAGATTGATTCGCAACCGGATGCCGTCCTGTTGCTCAATCCGGACACCATCGTCAAACCCGGCGCACTGCGAACAATGCTCGATTTTCTGCTGGCAGAGCCGAACGTTGGTATTGTGGGGGCAAATCTGCAATTTGGCGACGGCACATTTCAGCACGGGGCATACGCTTTTCCGGGGGTATGGCAGTTGGCAATTGAATTGCTGCCATTGCCGGGGCAGCTGTATGAGAGTCGGCTCAACGGGCGTTACCCCCGCAAATGGATTGAACGCGGTGTACCGTTCCCCATTGACCACCCACTTGGTGCGGCGATGATGGTGCAGGCGGAAGCCATTCGGCAGGTGGGGCTGCTTGATGAAAACTATAAAATGTATGTCGAAGAGATTGATTGGGCATGGCGTATCAAAGCGCGGGGATGGGCGGTATATTGCGTTCCATCGGCGCATATCGTGCATTTTGGTGGACAAAGCACCGGACAAATCCGCACCGAATCGTTTTTGAATCTGTGGCGCAGTCGGGCGCGATTTTACCGGCTGCGGTATCACGGCTGGCGGTTTTCGTTGGCACGTCAAATTGTGCGCTGGGGAATGGCACGGAAAGCCCGCGAATATCCTGAATTGGCGGAAGCGTGCCAGCGGGTGGTGAAAATTTGGCGAGAGACGCAATGAGATAGCACACGGATTTTATGGATGACACGGATTATCACAGATTAAAAAAAGCATTTTGATAAAATCAGTGAAAATCTGTATGGTCAGTGCAATCCGTGTGCTATTTTTGTAAAATGGATTAAAAACTTGAAACTTTGGACTTGAAACTTTGGACTTGAAGCTCATCGCCGTGATTTTGGCAAAAAATGAAGTGCAACATATCGGCGCATGCATTGATTCCGTCGGGTGGGCGGATGCCGCTATGCTCGCAGATTCGTTTAGTGATGACGGCACGGTGGAGATTGCCCGCGAAAAAGGCGCCATCATCTGCCAGCACGCTTTTGAGAATTTTTCGGTCAACCGCAATCTTGCGCTGGATGATGCGGCGAAACTCGGTGCAGAATGGGTATTTTTCATTGATGCCGATGAACGCGCCACACCGGAATTGGCGGCAGAAATTCGGCGGGTGGTGGCAGAGCGCCCCGAAGTGGGCTGGTGGGTTCCCCGTTATAATGTGATGTGGGGGCATACGATGAAAGGCGGCGGCTGGTATCCCGATGCGCAATTGCGCCTGCTGAAAATCGGCAAAGCCCATTACGATGCTACCCGCGAAGTCCACGAATTTGCGGAACTGGATGGTGCGGATGCCACCCTCCGCGAGCATTTGATTCATTATAATTATGAATCGCTGGCGCATTTCCGCCTCAAGCAGAACCGGTATCTAAATTATGAAGCGAAAATTCTCCACAAACGGGGCATCCATGCCAAACCGTGGACGTATGTTTCCATGCCCATGCGGGAATTTATCCGCCGGTATATCGCGCTGAAAGGCTACCGTGACGGCTGGCGCGGCTTGGAATTGTGTGGGGTGATGGCGTGGTATATGTTTAAAACCTATCTGCGCCTGCGGGAAATATATCACACCCAAACCCCGGCGAATTTTTGACAAACCTCCAAAAATTGATTAAAACATGAGTGGTTGTGTGCGTTTTGCACAATGATTGTGGGCAAAAACTATTTGTCCGCACAAAATTTACGGAGACGGCGCAGTCTCTCTCCCAAAATACATGAGATGCGCCGTGTCGCGTCTTTTTTGTTTTTAGGAGGTTTTGTTATGTTCGATAAACGCCAGAAAGATTTGCTTTCCGGCAACGAGTCCATTGCCCGCGGCGCATGGGCTGCCGGTGTGACCTTCGCATCCGGCTACCCCGGCACGCCCAGCACCGAAATTCTGGAGAATTTTGCCCGCTTTCCGGGCGTGTATGCCGAATGGGCGCCCAACGAAAAAGTTGCGCTGGATGCCGCCATCGGGGCGGCGTATGCCGGGCGGCGCGCATTGGCGACGATGAAACACGTCGGGGTGAATGTTGCCGCCGATGCCCTGTTTTACGCCGCGATGACCGGTGCGGAAGCCGGATTGGTCATCATTTCCGCCGACGACCCGCAAATGCACTCGTCGCAGAATGAGCAGGACAACCGCAACTATGCCAAATTTACGCGCATCCCCTGCCTTGACCCCAGCGATAGTCAGGAAGCGCACGATATGATGCTGACCGCATTCAGCATCAGCGAGCAATTTGATACCCCCGTGCTGGTGCGACCCACCACCCGCATTTCGCATTCTTTCACGCCGGTTGGATTTCTGGACGAACGGTTGGAAATTGCGCCACGCATCAAAAAATTCCCTAAAACACCGCAAAAATATGTGATGGTTCCCGCCAATGCCCGCCGCCGCCATCCGGTCATCGAAGACCGCATTGAGGCGTTGGCTGAATTTGCGGAAACATCGCCGCTCAACCGCATTGAGTGGCGCGACACCGAGCTGGGCATTGTGACCGGCAGTGTGGCATATCAGCACGCCTGCGAAGTTTTTCCGAATGCATCCATCTTAAAATTGGGGATGAGCTATCCCCTGCCGATGCGCATGATTGCCAATTTTGCGCGCGGCGTGAAACGGCTCGTTGTGTTGGAAGAGTTGGACCCATTTTTTGAGGAACACATTCGCCTGGCGGGGATTCCGGTGGAAGGGAAATCCATTTTCCCGAACATTGGCGAATTTACGCCGACCATCGTGCGGAATGCCGCCGTCAAAGCGGGACTCCTGCCCGCCGAACAATTTGTGGTGGCGGCGAAGATGCCTGCGAACATACTCGATGTGCCGGTTCGCCCGCCGGTGCTTTGTCCCGGCTGCCCGCATCGCACCGGGTTCTGGGCAATCAACAAATTACATTTGCCGGTAAATGGCGATATTGGCTGTTACTCGCTGGGCGTGGTGGCGCCGCTCAACGCCATCGACACCGCCGGATGTATGGGCGCGAGTATCGGCGTGGCGCACGGCGCGAGCAAATCCAGCGCCAAAAAACACGTGGCAGTCATTGGCGATTCAACTTTTTTCCATACGGGTATGCCCGCACTGGCAAACGTGGCATACAACAACAGCCCGGTCATCACGGTGATAATGGACAATCGGGTTACAGCCATGACCGGCGACCAGCCGAATCCCGGTTCCGGGAAAAATCTGATGGGCGAAAAAGCGCCGCGCATTGCGCTGGAACCGTTGGTGCGGGCGTTGGGCATCAAACATGTAAAAACTGTGGACGCATACAATGAAAAAGCGGTGGAAGAAACCCTGAAAGCCTTTAAAAAGCTGGATGAGCCGGCAGTGCTGATTACCGAGCGGGCGTGTGCGCTGTTGCCGGAGGTGCGGAAAACCTATGTGCCGTTGCAGGTTAAATTAGACGATTGCGATGGCTGTGGCGTGTGTGTCCGCACGGGCTGCCCCGCGCTGGTGAAAAGCACGGAAATTCACGTCGAAAGCGGGCGCGTCAAAGTGGAAATTGACCCCACGCTGTGTACCGGGTGTGATTTGTGCGCCAAAGTCTGCCCATCGGACGCGATTTTATTCCGCGCACAGATGGAAGACCATTCGCATTTAAATTAAAGAGATAAACGGAGAGACTAAAATGAAAACGATTAATTTTCTGCTGGTCGGTGTTGGCGGGCAGGGTGTGTTGATGGCAAGCAATATTCTGGCATCCGTGGGGATGCTGGCGGGATTCGACGTGAAAAAATCAGAAATCCACGGCATGTCCCAGCGCGGCGGCAACGTGAGCAGTCATGTTCGGTGGGGGGACGCGGTGCATTCACCCATCATTCCCAATGCGGAGACGGATTATTTGCTGGCATTTGAGGCGATGGAAGCGCTGCGGTATCTGCCCATGCTGAATCGCAATTCGGTATTGCTGCTGGACCGGCACAAAATTGTGCCGGTGACCGTCACCAGCGGTGAGGGGGTGTATCCACAGTATGCCGAAATTGAAGGAACGCTGCGGCAGACTTCTGAAAAGCTGCTGTGGGTTGAGGGCACCAAAATGGCAGAAGCTTTGGGCAATGCGCGAGTGGCGAATATCATCACCTTGGGATTGCTGTCAACTTATCTGAATGTACCGGACACGGTATGGAAACAGTCTATCGCCCGGCGTGTGCCGCAACGGTTTGTGGAATTGAATTTCCACGCATGGGAAGCCGGGCGGAAATTGCGGGAAATCGTCAATGCGTGAAG
>CAYZQQ010000192.1:0-6437 GCA_964480075.1 uncultured Anaerolineaceae bacterium | reverse complement strand
CCCCCCCCACCCCCGCCCCCCCCCCCCCCGCACCCCCCGCCCCCGCCCCCCCGCCCCCCGCGCCCCCCGCCCCCCCCGTGCAGCCGACAAACGCGCCTGCGCCTGCGCCACCGCCCCCCCCACCGCCCACCGATACGCCCGTCCCCGCCCCGGCAGAACCCGCTATCGGGCAGTATGGCGTGTCGGGGAAGGTGGTCGCCCGTGACAAAACCACGTTCGCCGTGGGAGAAAAAGCGTTTTTCACCTATACCGCGCTCAACCATATCGATGAACCTGTTTCGTTTGGACTGTTGGGCATCAAAGCCAGTAACGGACAGTTCAATACCAGTTGGATCAACCCCGACACTTTGCTGCCCAACACACCGTTCCAGCATGATGACGGGTTGGCGTTTGACCAGCCCGGCACATATCAGGTATTTTTGGCAATTTGCTACGCCTTTTGCGATGATGCCGCCAATTCCGTGTGGGAAGAATATCCATCCGGCGCGGCGACCATCACCGTGCAATAGCGATGGAACTGACTCCGCAACTGCTGCTATCGGCATATTCGCAGGGATATTTCCCGATGGCAGACGAGTTTGGCAACATTCATTGGTTCGACCCCGACCCGCGCGCCATCATCCCGCTGGATGAGCGGTTTCACGTGCCGAAACGACTGACGCGCACCGTGCGGCACGGCACATTTGAAATTCGGGTGGACACCGCCTTCCGCGCGGTGATGGAAGCGTGCGCCGCCCGCGACGAAACGTGGATCAGTGACGAATTCATCGCGGTGTACACCGAATTGCACCGCATGGGCTTTGCCCACAGTGTGGAAAGTTGGCTTGATGGTGAATTGGTCGGCGGACTGTACGGTGTGGCATTGCGCGGGTTGTTCGCGGGCGAAAGTATGTTCAGCCACCGGCGCGACGCCAGCAAAGTGGCGCTGGTGCATCTGGTGGAACAATTGCGGCACAACGGGTTCACCCTGTTGGACACACAATTCATCACGGCGCATCTGGCGCAGTTCGGCGCGATGGAGATTCCACGCGGCGAATATCTGCTCCTTCTATCGGATGCGATGGGGGTCCGGGCAGAATTTTCGCCCCAAAACACGCCCTGACGCCTATTTTCACAGTCATCATTCGCCAATTTGAAAGTTTTTATCTATAATAAATATCTAGTCTGCTTTGTCATCTGGCAAAAGCACAGTAACTTTTGGTTCAACCGGAATTCAGGGGGGATTTGTAAAATGTCATTGCGAGCATAGCGAAGCAATCTCCGTAAACGTAACCGGAGATTGCCTCGGCGTAAAAAATACGCCTCGCAATGACACCCCCCCTGAATCCCCAAAGACCCTAACTTTTTATTGAGGAGACGCGTAAATATGAGTCGTTTTGAAGAATTAAAAGCAATGGTAGAAGCAATGGAAGATGATTTCAGCAAATTCTACGAAAAGAACAACAAAGCCGCCGGCACCCGCGTGCGCAAAAGTATGCTGGATCTGAAGACCAAAGCGCAAGAAATTCGCGTGGAAGTTCAAGCGCAGAAAAACCAAGCATAGTTTTTCTGTACACCAAAAAGGCGATGGAGAAATGTCCATCGCCTTTTTTTATATTTTGCTACCCGCCTGAATATCCCCCGCGGTCAGCCCCTCTGCAAAAAATGCCCACAGCCCCAGCAGGGCTTCCGGCAACGCCTGCGAAATATGCACCAGCACCACCGCAGCCGCCACCACCGCTTTCTGCTCCTCCGTCACCAATGGCGAGCCAATCAACTGAAAACTGATGGCGAGCGTGAGATACCCCGCCCCCTCAAACAATCCCACGCCACCGGGCGCACCGGGGATGGTCAGCCCAAAAGCAAGCATCGGCAGCAACAGCACGGCAGCAAAAAACGGTATCGGCGCGTGGAAATTGAACGCCAGCAGCACGGGATAAAATGACAGCGGAATGAACGCCCACGTCACCAGTGATAGCACCGTCACCATAAAAAGTTGTTTCCCGTCCCGCAACGATTCCAGTCCCTCGGCAAAAGCCGCCATCAGTGCCAGCACCTTTTCTGCCAGCGCGCCGGGCAATAATTTCCCCACCAGCGCCTCAAACCAGTGGCGGCGGGTGAGAAACAGCACAATCCCCACCAGCGCCAGCAGATAAAACGCCGCCCCCACCAACCCGATTTTCTGCAACTGCGCATCGCTCACCCCGAAAAGCACCAGTCCCACCAAAATGAGCAACATGGTCAGCCCATCAAAAATGCGCTCGACTACCACCGTGGCGAACGCCCCCGCTTTTGAAATGCCCATCGAGCGCCCAATGACATACGCCCGCAAAAATTCGCCCGCCCGCGCCGGCAACACCATATTCCCGCCAATGCCAATCATTCCCGCCCGAAATGCGGGGGCGAACGGAATATTATCCATCGGCTTGAGCAGCCATTGCCAGCGCCAAATTCGAAACACCAAATGTACCATCAGCGCCGCCACCGACGGGATTATCCACCACCAGCGTGCTTCCGCCAACGCCGTCCCCACTTCCTGCAAATTTAGCTGTGCGAAAACCAAATCCAAGAAAAATAAGCTGATGCCGATATTCAGCGCATTGGTGCGCCAATTGGCAGGCAGACGGTTCGCCAGCGCCAGCAAAACAATAATGCCAAATATTGCCGTCACTGCCCAGTAAAACCAATCGCCCAGCGAGAGCGCCCGATACACAAAAAAAGCGGCAATGAGCGCCAGTACCACCACCGGCGCCAACCGCGCCGCATTCTTTTTTAACCACCCTGATAATGATTGCAATGTTTTGCTCCCTGAATTGACTTTTGCCCGTTTACCCCGATAATTGTCAATTATAACCGATAATCACCGAGAAACCAATGTCGAATTTAAAAAATACCTACCAACTTTTGGATAGCGGCAATTTTGAAAAACTGGAGCAGGTCGGGCGCTTCCGACTCATCCGCCCCAGCCCGCAGGCAATCTGGCAACCGCGCCGACCGAAACTGTGGCGCACCGCCGACGCGCATTACCATCGCAGCAGTTCCGGCGGTGGCAATTGGGCATTCAAACATAAATTACCCGACCATTGGCACGTTCAATATGGCGGGCTAACGCTGAAAATTAAACTGACCAACTTTGGGCATTTGGGACTTTTTGCCGAGCAAGCCGAAAATTGGCAGTGGATTGCCGACCAAATTGCCCGCGCAAACCGCAAACCGATGCGCGTGCTGAACACCTTCGCCTACACCGGCGGCAGTTCGCTGGCGGCAGCGCAAGCGGGCGCAGAAGTGGTGCATCTTGATGCGGCGCGCGGCATTGTCAGTTGGGCGCGCGAAAACGCGGCGCTCTCCGGGCTGGATGACCGCCCCATCCGCTGGATTGTGGATGATGTGAGCAAATTTATCGCGCGCGAAATTCGGCGGGGAAATCAGTATGACGGCATCATTCTTGACCCGCCATCATTTGGGCGCGGTGCAAAAGGCGAAATATGGAAATTTGAAGACGACCTGCCCAAACTACTGGATATGTGCCGCCAAATTCTTGCGCCCAACCCGCAATTTATTTTGCTGAGCGCGCACACGCCGGGGTTCACCGCGCTGGCACTGGAAAATCTACTGGCGGATATGATGCGCAGCTTTGGCGGCACGCTCTCCAGTATGGAAATGACCATCCTTGGAGCGGGCGATCCCCGCCGGTTGCCCAGCGGCACGATGGCACGGTGGTCGTCACATATCACCACGCTTTTTTTAAATTCAGAAGGTTCTATGCACTAAAAAGGTTTAGCCTCGACTTTAGATTCAAGACAAACGCCAAAACTGATTGACCACAAAAAACCGTCACTATTGACAACTAAGCGTGTTATATTTAAAAACATTACTCACATATAATAATATATAAAGGAGAGGAACACTATGTCTATGGCAGCATCTGAATTGACCGCTAAACAGATTTGGACGGTAGAAGAAGGTGAACGCCGCTCTGTGGGTGTCATCCACATTGTCATTTTGGCGTTGCTGATTGGTATTGGTTTTGTGGTGGGAGCCTTCGGAAGCATCAGTTTCCCACTGGGGTTTGGTGTGAATTTCTTTTGGACAGGAATTGCGGTTCAGCAAGTAGGCGCTATTTGGTTTGGCGGGTGGGGCGTGTTAGCCGGGGCGATATTCCCCTTCTTCTCCAATGCGATTGCCGGAACCCCATTTTATGTTTCTGCGGCATACATCCCGGCAAACTTTGTGCAGGCATTTTTACCGGCTTGGGCGTTTCGATATTTTAAAGCTGACCCGCGTCTTAAATCACGCCGGGATTATCTGATTCTATTGGCGGCGATGATCATTTCTAGCGCCTTTGGAGCCATTTACTCGCCGCTGGTTGTTTTGAAGGGTTTCGGGTTGCTCACAACCGATTCATTACCCCTATTTATGTGGGGCTGGTTCGGTGGCAACGTGGTAGCCGGGCTGGTGTTCAACTTTGTTTTACTCAAAGCGCTCTCCGGGGTGGTCATTCGTATGCCCGGCTTTGTAAAGCAATGGTGGGCGTAAAAGTCTAGCAATTACTCCTTGAACGGGTTGACACCAATTTTATTTCACAATTAAAAGACCTGGCGGTGTATGGACCCCGCCAGGTTAATTATTCTCAATTGAGGAAATAATGAAAAAAACACTGCTAGGCTATGTGCCGGATCAATCCCCTATTTATGCCATTCATCCATTTGTAAAACTGTTTTTTTTGCTGGTAGTCAGTTTATTTCCAATGTTTATTGATGCTCCTGAATGGAACATATTATTAATGCTGATTCTTTTGGCACTAATGTGGTACAGCCGGGTAGATATGCGTACGTTACGAATTTACGTTCCGGTTGCCATTTCGATGGGGTCGATTATCTTAATTTCTTACACAGTGTTGGGGGGTGCACATCCGGAATATTTGTTACTGGTAAAATTTGCCGGCGTAAAAATCTATTGGGAGCGCATTCGAGATGCAATGGTCGTTTATTTTCGCATTTTACCTATGATTTTTACAATGGTTTTTTTCCTCAGTACCTCCCGTGAAAGAGATGCAATTGTGGCTATGCGAAGCATAAAAGTACCTTTTGTCGTCACCTATGTCTTTGCCATGGCGCTTCGAGCCGCCGGAATGGTTATGGAAGATTTTCAAATTGTTCGCCAAGCTGAACGGGCACGCGGATTTGATACCACCGGCAAATCATTACCGTATAAAATCCGCAAGTATATTACGTATATGATTCCGCTGTTCGCACTCTCACTGCGTCGCGCTCAAGAGTTTACTAATGCGCTGGTGGCTCGTGGATACGCATTTACCGGCGAAGCCAGCCGGGTAAAGCGGGCAGATTATATTTTGACCCATTATACGTTTACGTTTAAAGATACCCTATTAACCGGTTTTATTGGGGCAAGTTTCATCGGTGTGCTTATTTTGCGTTTTGGATTTGATAACCTGAACATAGAACATTCGTGGTTGTTACTTTGGCTCAAAAGCGTCCTCGCTTGAGAAAAAGGGGATAACATGGCTCCTATTATTGAAATAAAAGAGTATTCGTGGCGATATTTACATACCACAGAGCCCGCTCTCAAAGAGGTTGCTCTGCGCATCGAAGAGGGAACGTTCACAGGCATCATCGGTCCAAACGGGTCTGGTAAAACAACGTTGGCTCTATCTATTAATGGACTTATTCCCGGACAATACTCCGGCATTAAACAGGGCGAGGTGGTTGTCTTGGGCAAAGAAGTTGAATCATACGCCCAGGGAGCATTGCAACAGATAGTTGGCATGGTTTTTTCAGACCCGGAATCTCAATTCACCGCGATGACTGTAGAAGATGAGCTGGTTTTTGGAATGGAAAACCTGGGTATGTCTATCCCGGAAATCAAAGAGCGACTGGAGTGGGTCACCACACTAACGGGGCTTACCCCTTTGCTAGAGAAACCTCCTTATGAAATATCTGGCGGGCAAAAACAGCGCGTTGCACTGGCGGCTGTTTTGGCTATGACCCCCAGAGTTATGATTTTAGATGAACCGACATCTATGCTTGACCCCATTAGCCGCAAACAAGTTTTTGATGTGTTGGGCAAACTAAAGCAAGAGCAACATAATACCATTATTGTAATTGAACACAGTCTGGAAAATTTAATTCCTTTAACCGACCAGATGATTTTGCTTTACAATGGAGAAATGTTACTGGACAGCGACACTCAATCGTTCTTTCAAAACATGGACTTTTTGCTCGACCGGGATGTATTCCCTCCCGGGGCAATGCAATTTTTCTACCGGCTTGTTAAAGCGGGGCTTTATACGGGTGATTTACCACTGACCCCCTCCGAAGCGGCTCTTAAACTCACCCAAATTATGGCGGCTATTTAATATACCCTCTCCGAAGGAACACAATAATGGCACTCACACAACCTTTTATCGAAGTTAATGATATGGTGTATTGTTACCCTGA
>CAYZQQ010000191.1:0-6453 GCA_964480075.1 uncultured Anaerolineaceae bacterium | reverse complement strand
TCCGGCAGCGCCGGGAATTGCAACAGAAGCCAGTTTATCCGGTTGGCAATGCGCGGCAACACCGCGCCAATGCGCTCGCTCAGTCCACGCAGCAATTCTTCCAGATTTTCGGCGGGAATTTCGGCGGCTACAAAATCGATATTCTCGCCTGCCATACTGTGAATCACTTCATGCAAAATTTGCTGTTTGCCGCCCGCAAAATGGTAATACAGCGCGGCATTGGTACACCCGGAGGCGGCGGCAATCTGTTTGATGGTGGTGGCGGTGTACCCCTGTTTTTGAAACAATTCACCGGCTTGTTCCAGAATTTTGTGGTTGAGTGCGGTGGTCGCGGCGCGAGGCATAGATTCCTCCCCAAAACTTACTGAACGTTTAGTAAACTGTAGTGCTTTTGGATATCGGAGTCAAGTCTGAATCTTTTTTGAATGCGCTTCAATCTGGGGCAGGATTTCAATAATTCGGAAAGATATTGATGTCATTCCCGCGAAAGCGGGAATCCAATGTTTTTCTCTGGATTCCGGATAATTTCCTGTGGAAATTTCCAGGGTGACATTGCCCAAATATTATTCGCCCCAAGATTGAATCACAACCAATTCTTTTTCGGGGTTTGCGGCAGGGCAGGGCATAGCATACAATAACAGATGTTGGTATTGACCGCCATCCGGAAAAAACGATGACCCAAATTACAACCTTTTTGAAAACATACCGAATCCCCCTGCTGCTGATTCTGCTCGCCGGTGCGCTGTATATTGCTACCCTCGACCGGGGCTTGCGCCCCGATGAACTCACCGGCGGCGACCTCATCACCCACCAGTATGCACAGGTGCAGGGGCGGTTCAGCAATGCTCCCGGCTATCCGCTGTATGTGATGCTCGGCTGGGTGTGGTTTCACGCGGCGCGCCCGCTGTTGGGCTGGCTGTTCAACCCGATTCAGGTGCTGTCCCTCTATTCCACCCTGTGGGGGCTGGCATCGTTGTGGGTGCTGTATCATCTGCTCCGCCGAAAAAATGTCACCGATTTCCCGTGGCTGGCGGCGGGTTTGACCCTCTTTTATGGCGTCACCTATTTTTTCTGGTATTACAGCGTCACCACCGAGCAATATTCTTCCGCGATATTCCAGACGCTGTTGCTGGTCTGGTTCGCGTTTGAATGGGAGGAATCGCCCACTGACCGCCGTCTGCTGGCGATGGCGTTCATCAGTGGCACCATGCTGGCGAACATGCTGACCACGCTTTTTATTTTGCCGCCGCTGTTGTATCTGATTTTCACCCGTCGTCCCGATATTTTTCGCCGTCCGAAACTGATTCTGCAAACGGTTGCCGCCGGGGTGCTGCCGGTGGCAAGTTATGCCTTTGTGTACATTCGCGGGGCGCAGCACCCCGAATGGCGCGGTGCGGGCGAGTGGACATCCACCGCGCAGTGGTTTTGGCAATTTGTCAGCACCCAACAGGGGCGGGATGAGCTCGCGCCGGGGTTGACGCTGCACCGGCTCATCACCCCGGAATATCCCGCGCTGGTGTGGCAGGAATTGACATGGCTGGTGTTGCTCGGCGGGCTGTTCGGCTGGTTGCTGCTGGGCAAACGAAAGGCGATTTTCTTTTATGGTTCGCTGATAATATACCTTCTTTTCACCACCGCATATCGGTTTGGAAATTGGTTTCAGGTGATTTTACCGCTGTACCCGCTGATTGTGCTCGGTTTCGGGGCGACGCTGGCGGCGGCGATTCGGCGCCGGCGCACGGTGGGGCGATGGACGGTCGCTGCGTTGTTGGTGGCGCTCATCGGCTGGCGCGCGGTGCGCTCGGTGGCAGAATTGCGCGTTCACCGGCACAACACCCCCGCCGATACCGCGCTCGATGCGGGGTGGGCGGTGCTGGCGGATGTGCCGGCGGCGGGGGTAGAAATTTCCCCGGCGTTTGAGGAATGGCTGGCGTTGCAATATCTGACCATCGTCTGGCGCGCCGACCCGCCCATCGTGCTGAGAAAACCGGGCACGCCCGCCGAATTTGTGACTCATACAGCGGCGGTGGCGTCCCCCGAATTGATTGCATCGGCGGCGCACCCGCAGGCGGAGGGCGGAACGCTGATTCGCCTCTCGCCCCAACCGATGACCGATTTGCCGCCCGATGCTACCCCGGCAAACGCCGATTTCGGCGGAGAAATGACCCTGCGCGGGGTGCGGGTGTCGCATGGCGGGTCGCTGGTGATACTCTACTGGTCGGCGCAAAAAGTGATGGCAACCGATTACACAATTTCGGTGCGATTGTGGTACAATGGACAATTGCTATCGCCAAATGATTCACCCGCGATTCAAGACTACCAACCCGTGTGGAACACTTTTCCCACCAGCCGCTGGCAACCCGGCGAGATTGTGCCGGACGCATACACGTTCAACCTGCCACCCGGCATCCGCCCCGACGCGCTGCAAATTGTGGTATATCATCCCGTTGGGGACGGGTTTGAAAATATCGGCGCGCAGAATATCCCTGTAACGATTGAGTGACCAAAATGCTGAACCACAGAGACGCAGAGACGCAGAGAAAATGAAGGCTTGCCCCGAAATAAATTTCAGGGCTAAAAGCCAAAGCCGACTGAATGTCGGCTTGAGTTTTGAGCCTGAACTTCAGTTCAAGGCGAAAACTCTATCGTGACAGCCCATTGGGCTATCACCACTCTGCCCCTCTCCGCGGTGAGAAAAACCTATGACCATTGCAGAATTTTCCATTTCAAAAACGTGGCAATCCGACCATCGCGGTCCGTTTCGCTGGCTCTGGTCGCACGCCATGCAGCACAAACTATTGCTATTTGGTATTATTTTGGGCGCGTTCGGCAATGGGTTGGGTGCCGGGCTGGTGCCAATTTATATCGGGCGCGGGTTCGACATTATCACCAAAACAGGGAATATCAATGCTCTGGGTGTAACTGCGCTGTGGCTCATCGGCTCGCAATTGGTGCGCGGGGTACTCATGCTGATGCGCAATTTCAGCAGTGAAACTATCGGGCAACAAGTGGAACGCGACACCCGCGATGAACTTTATCTCAGTCTCATCGGTAAAAATATGTCGTTCCACGACATGCAATCTACCGGCGATTTGATGGCGCGCGCCACCAACGATGTCCGCGAAATCAATTTGTTGTTCAATCCCGGTGTGAATCTGGTCATTGGCTCTATCAATTTTATGATTGCCCCGTTTATTTTGGTGCCATCCATCCATCCCCAACTGCTGGTGGTGCCGACGGTGTATGCGCTGGTGTACGGTTTTTTGCTCAAAGGATATCTGGATAGCTTGCGCCCCGCCACCGAAGCCGAGCGCAAAACGTTTGGTCATCTAAATTCCACGCTGGCAGAAGCAATTGACGGGGTGGAAACTGTGAAGGGCGCGGCACAGGAAGTTCGGGAAACGGCGCGGTTCGACGGGGCATTGCGTCACTGGCGCGATGCGTTTGTGCGGCAGGGCGACATTGAAGCGAAATTTTACCCGTTGCTGCTGCTGGGATTGTTGCAAGCGGCGGGATTGCTCCATAGCCTGCTCCTTTTTCGATGGGGTATGATTGGGTTGGGCGATGTGGTTGCTTTCAATGGGATGTTGACCATGTTCGGGTTTCCCACATTTGCCGCACAATTTGCATACTCCCGCGTTTCGACGGGGTTATCCAGCGCCAAACGGGTGTTGCATTTGATGAACGCCGAAACCACGCTCGACCAAAACGCCGCCGGTTTTGACGGGAACATGGACGGCAGCATTGTTTTTAATGCGGTGACGTTCAGTTACACCGGCGAAACCAACGCGCTGGAAGAGGTGAGTTTTGGGGTGGAATCGGGGCAAACCGTGGCGATTGTGGGACAGACGGGCGCGGGCAAAAGCACCGTCGCCAAACTCATCAATCGCACCTACGATGTTTCCGCCGGAAAAATCGTCATCGGCGGGGTGGATGCGCGCGACTGGAATTTGGAAGCGCTGCGGCGGCAAATTTCCATCATTGAGCAGGATATTTACCTGTTTTCGCGCACCATCGCCGAAAATATTGCTTTCGGTGCGCAAAATGCTACCCGCGAGCAAGTCATCGCGGCGGCAAAAGGGGCGCAAGCACACGATTTCATCATGTCGTTCAAAGATGGCTACGATACCGTTATCGGGCAGCGCGGGGTGACACTTTCCGGCGGGCAGCGACAGCGATTGGCGCTGGCGCGGGCATTTCTCACCGACCCGAAAATACTCATTCTGGACGATTCTACCAGCGCGATTGACAGCGCCACCGAGGACAAAATTCAGCGTGCCATTGAGCAAGCGAGCCGCGGGCGCACCACTATTCTCATCACCCACCGGCTGTCGCAGATTCGCTGGGCAGATGTAATTGTGGTGCTGAAAAAGGGACGTGTTGCCATGGTGGGCAATCATGATACCCTTTTCCGTGAGTCGGAGGCGTATCGCAACATTTTTGCGCGGTACGAGTGAATCAATTTCCAATGAGTCATGAACAATTAACAAAAATGAAACAAGCAAAAGGGCAAGCAATTTGCGAACGCACGCGGGCGTATGCCCTGCGTATCATTCGGTTGTACAAATCACTGCGTCCGGATGACGTTGGGCGAGTTCTCGGCAAACAATTATGGATCTTCAGGAATTCGCGGGGTTACCCCGAAATAAATTTCAGGGCTAAAAACAAAAGCCGACTTCAAGTCGGCTTGAGCTATCAGCTTGAACTTTAGTTCAAAGCAGAATGACCGCAACTTCGTCTATCCCCTGAATTCCCGTTGAGCCACAATTGTTGCGTTCGGGAACATCCATTGGCGCAAATGTGGAAGAGGCTCAAGCAGGGCAAAGCCCGGCATATTTTGTGGCAAAAATGAGCATCGCTTTAAAGAAGCGCGCGAAACGCGATATTGGCTGTTGTTACTGCGTGACGCTGAAATATTTTCTTCAAAATTGCTGTTGCCCATACTGACTGAAACGGAAGAAATTATCAAAATTCTCTATACTATCATTCGCAACACCAAACAAAACCACCATCGTTGATATTTTGATAAGTGGTCATTACGCATTGATAATTGAGGTAAAATGAGCTTTTTTTCCGGATTGGAAACCGAAGCATACGACCGGGCATATAGTGACCGTCAGTTATTTTCCCGCATCAGCGAATATTTTTACCCGCATAAAAAACGGGTGCTATGGGCGACATTTTTTGTCGCCATTGTTGCCGTTTCCGGTGCAGGCGTACCACTGTTGGTGTCGCAAGCCGTGTCGGCGTTGGCGGGCATTCCATCATTGATGGCAATTGGCTCGCTCACCGCCGGTATGACCGCGTTTGGCGTGGGAATTTGGGGCGCAAATTGGGCGCGGCGCCGATTGCTGGCGCGGCTCATCGGCGATGTGGTATCGGCATTACGGCACGATGCGTTTCGAGCATCCATCAACCACGATATGGCGTTTTTCGATGAGTTTGAATCGGGACGCATTATGAGTCGCATTACCTCCGACACGGAAGAATTTGCGCAGGTGGTACAGCTCATCACCGATATTGTCAGCCAGATTTTGCTGGTAGTAATTTTGCTGGTGGTACTGGTGCAAATTTCGTGGCAACTCACGCTGGCATTGCTGGCGCTGGTGCCGTTTGTGGTGATGTTGACCACCTATTTTCGGCGACTGGCGCGATATGTCACTCGACACGGGTTTCGTGTGCTGGCAAAAGTGAACGCCGCCATTCAAGAAGCGGTCACCGGCATCAGCATCGCCAAAAATTTTCGACAAGAAGCTTCCATTTATGCTGATTTCACCGCTGTCAACGAGCAATCGTATCAGGTAAATTTGCGGCGCGGATTTGTTCTGTCCGGGATATTCCCCGTTCTCAATATTATGTCATCGTTTGGCACAGCAGCCTTGCTCTATTGGGGCGGCATCACCGCCGAGCAGGGATTGGTAACGGTGGGCGCATGGTATCTATTTATGGCGAGTGTGGATAGATTTTGGTTTCCGATGATCAATCTATCGGTATTCTGGTCCCAGCTACAGTCCGGGCTTTCTGCTTCTGAGCGAGTCTTTGCGCTGGTGGACGCTGAATCAGCGGTTCGGCAAACGGATAACCGTGAAATTGATGATAATGGACTCCACGGTGAAATTGCGTTTCAGCACGTCTATTTTCGATACAGCGAACAGGAACAGGTGCTGACAGATTTCTCGATGCGAATTGCGCCCGGTGAGAGTGTGGCGTTGGTGGGGCACACCGGTGCGGGAAAGAGCAGCATCGTCAAACTAATTACCCGCTTTTACGAATTTCAGGACGGGGAAATTTTTGTTGACGGGCAGGATATTCGCACATTTGAATTGACCGGCTATCGTCGGCAACTGGGAGTGGTGTCACAAACACCGTTTCTATTTTCCGGCACGGTGGCAGACAACATCCGCTATGCCCGCACCGACCTGTCTGCTGCGGAAGTGGAAGGCGTGGCGCGGC
>CAYZQQ010000190.1:0-6470 GCA_964480075.1 uncultured Anaerolineaceae bacterium | reverse complement strand
GTTTTTGACCGATAGCCACATAAATACAGATGAGGTTTTTGCCTTTTTGGTTGATAATGGTGTCAACTGCCAATGCGGTTTTGCCCGTTTGGCGGTCGCCAATAATCAACTCACGCTGACCGCGCCCAATCGGAATCATCGAGTCGACGCTGATGATACCGGTTTGCACGGGTGTATCAACGTTATCGCGCTCAATAACGCCCGGCGCAATTTTTTCAAACGGGAAGAAAGTGGCGTTTTCCAGTGCGCCTTTCCCGTCGATGGGTTCTCCCATTGCATTGACCACCCGCCCCAGCAGGTCTGCGCCCACCGGAACCGAGGCGATGCGGCCGGTTCCCCGCACCAAGTCCCCTTCTTCTATATGGGCATATTCGCCCATAATTACCGCGCCAACCTGGTCTGGCTCTAAGTTTAACGCCAGCCCTTTTACGCCACCGGGAAATTCCAGCAGTTCGCTCATCATCACATCGTTCAAACCGGAAATACGGGCGATACCATCGCCAACTTCCAAAATGCGTCCGGTTTCTACCGTTTCAACGGGAGCTTCAAACGATTCGATTTGCTGCTTAAGTGCGGCAGTAATTTCGTCTAAGTTAAATCCCATAGTCGTCTCCAACGTGGGCGATATTTGCCATGCGCCCGACTGTCACTCACCGTGTTGATACAGCGTGAGTGCACGTGAATATTACGATACTGATTTTAAAGAAGTTTCAACCGCGTTAATTTTCGCAGCCAAACTTCCATCTAAAATTTTATCACCAATTTGAACCACAACGCCACCCACAATTTGCGGGTCCATCCTAAATTGAATGTCGAGGTTCTCGCCGTACTTTGCCCGCAATTTTGCCTCAAATTGTTCTTTTTCGGCATCGGTGAGTGACACCGCAGTGGTCACCGTGGTTTCTTCAATTTTTGTCGATTGTGTCATCAGCGCGATAATAGAGCTGCGAATATCATCGAGTATATGCACGTTTCCTTCTTTGACCAGCGTGTAGAAAAAGTTACGTGCACTATCGGGAATGTCATTCGGCAAGAGTGTGTCAAGTTGTTTTTGACGGTCGCCAAATGATATTGCCTTGTCATCAAGTTGCGGACCAAACTCAGGATTGGCAACAAGTTTTTCGTACACTGAGGTGATACTTGTCAGCCAAGGCTCCATAGCGAGTTCAACAATTGCCCGCGCGAACCCGGCTGCCAATGTTGCATTTCCGTGGCTCACAGCTACTCTCCCATTTCTGTCAAGAATTGCCCGATTAGTTCGTGCTGTTTTGTTTCGTTCACGGTTTCACCGACCATTTTGCGGGTCAGGTCAACTGTGAGCGATGCCAGCTGGCGACGAATTTCGGCTTGAGCAGCTTGCCGCTCCGCCTCAATCTCCGTCCGCGCCTTCGCTTTTAGCGCTTCAGCCTCTTGACGCGCTTTATCTAAAATCTGTTCGCGCATTCCTGCGGTAGCCTGAGCGATTTTTGCCGCTTCTTCCTGAGATGAGCGGCGAGCTTTTTCCAAATCTTCTTGGAATTTCGCTCGTTCCAACTCAGCCTTTTCGCGCACTTTTTCCGCCGCGGCAAGACCATTCGCGATTTCTGATTTGCGTTTTTCCAGCATGCCCATAATCGGCTTGTAGGCAAATGCCCGCAACGCAAACAGCAACACCACAAAGTTGATGGTGTATGCAATTATAAGTCTTAAATCAAATCCGAGTGCAGCCAAAGCTTAATCCTCCTTTCAAAAATGTGGTGCATACGGGACAACACCTATAATACAAACAGGAGTATTAACCCTATGACCAGCCCAAAGATAGCCAGCGCTTCGGTAAACGCGATACCAACGAACATTAATCCGGTAATTTGACCGCTGAGATCCGGGTTGCGAGCGATTGACTGCAATGCCCCACTCGCGACCACCCCGATGCCAACGCCGGGTCCAATCGCCCCTAACCCTACTGCCAAGGCAGCTCCCAATAGTTTTGCTGCTTCTACATCCATATCGAACATAACCTCCTATAGATTGAGTTTGGAAAGCCTAAATAATACAGTTACTGTTTTACAGGTTTACAACAAACAGGTATTGCAACTTAATGTGCCCCTTCCTCTTGATGGTGCGGCGTGATTGCCAACGTGTAAAACGCCACCGAGAGGATGAAGAAAACAAATGCTTGAACCAAACCAACAAATACCTCTAACCCCAATGATGGTAGGGCGATAAACGTCGGCACAAGAAAGGTGAGGACGACAATCATTACTTCTCCGGCGAAGATATTGCCGAAAAGTCGGAAGGTGTACGCGATGATTTTTGTAAATTCACTGAGAAATTCTAATAGTCCGACCAGCACTTCGATAAATCCCATCGCCAGTTGACCGAACACGCTTTTCCCACTGCGTTTGTTCCCGTGTTCGTCCGGTTGGAATGCCTTTTTGATGCCATCGAACACAAAGAATTTACCCATATACCCGCCAAAACCAAGCGCCGTAAACCCAAACACCTGCGCCGCAATCTGCGTGAATAACGCCAACATCAAGGTGTTGTTCAGGTCAGAACTCGGCGAACGGAAAATCGGCACCAATATTTGCCCCTCTTCACACCCGATAATAGCCGGGCGCGCCATCTCCGCCGATGTTTCAGCGTGATGCGGCGTTTCGCAAAAGCCGATGCCCGCCAACCCGGGGAGCAAGCCAAACCAGTTTGAAAGCAGCACGTAAAAGAAAATCGTCACCGGAATGAGGAAGAATTTTTTCGACCATTCCGGCGGCGCCATCCCATCAATCACCCCGTACAACCCATCGATAATTAATTCCAACAGGTTTTGCATCCCCGAGGGTACCATTTTCATATTGCGGGTAATCAAATAGGCCCCCACAATCAAAATAATGGTAACCATCCACGATGTCAGCAAAGAATTGGTAATGGGCATTCCCAAAAGAGACAGATGCGGCAACGCTTCAGCGCTCACCGAAATGACCGGCAACTCAAACTTCAGGTACATCGTACTGAGTACCATAATTACTATCGCAACTGCGGCGTAGAGGAGTCCTTTACCTTTCATACGCATTATTCCCCTTTGTGGTGATTTTTATTTTGAGTGCGCATAACTACATGATAAATGGCATAGGTTGAAAATACCATGGCAATTAGTGTTAAAATAAAAATTGCCCATGGCGTCGTTCCAAATTTTTTGTCGATAACAATGCCGGCGGCAAGAGCAGTAAATATGGGGCACGCCATCATAGCCCCGAACTTAAAAATTAAACTGTATGCAATCGCAAACTGACGGAAGTTGTTCCCCAAGGTTCAATTCTTTACGGCAATCAGAGAAAATTATGTTTCTGACACATACGGTGTGTATGCTTGATATTTCACGTGCGCAATAATACACGAATCTAATATATTTGTCCAATTCAACTGCACTTTTTGCAACCGGTCAACTTATCGCTCAAATATGGTAATAATTTCAGCTTTAGCCGCCATAAAAAATCTATTTGTCGCGGGCAGATTTGAACATTATGAAAATATATTCGTGTTTAAAAATATAATATCCCCCTGCCAATGCCCGGTAGCGCCACAGATTGGCGCTGCGCCCTTTACCTTTTTCGTTCCCCTGAATATCTTTGACGATGATGGCTTTGGTTTTGAAACCCACTCGCTGCATGCGCTCCATACACCAAAAACCAAGTGGCTGCAATTCGCCATTAGCGTATTTATCGCCGATGATGACCGCCGCGAACCGTCCCGGCGCTAGCAAATTGTACCCGTTCTGCGCCACCCGCTCAAACGCATCCAGAAAATCCGCAACCGAAGGTGCATTTGACAAGTCGTTGGGCAGGTCGGAAAACTGAATGATGTCTGCATACGGCGGATGCAGCATCAAGAAATGGGCAAAAGGTTGTTCCAGCGATTGCAGCGCATTTTGCACCGATACCACCGTTTCGGGAGCGGCGCTGTCGCCCACCAGCAATCGCACCTTCTCTCGCTTTTCCGGGGGAATTTTGGCAGAGACATATTCCACCAAATCGGACTTCAATTCCACGCCGACACATTTTCGCTCTAAATTAACAGCTTCCAGCGCCGATGTTCCCGACCCCAGAAACATATCGAGCACAATCTCATCAGTTTTGGTATAGCGGGTAAAAAGTTGGGTGGCAATTTGCGGAATGTAATTTCCGTGATAATCCAGCCGGTGCCCGCCCTCTTTTGCGCGTGACGGGAACAGCCACAGTGAATCGGTGAGAATATGGTCGTAATCACGCCAGTGAGTCAAATCTATATCGCTGTACGGCGGTGTTTTGGGTGGTTTTTGTTCTGATGAAGTCATAGCGCCATTATAATGAATTTTTGGGGAATGCGCACAATTTGCCCACAAAGAAGGCGGTGTTTCCACCGCCGAAAAATTTTCACATTGAAGCCGAGTTAAAATTCAAGTTGCACGTTCGGCAACGGCATTGAAGTATCCTGTGCATCATGGTTTAGTTTTATAAAATTATTCAACGCGACCAAAATTGGTTTTAGCGGCTGGTTGTTCTGCGCTGCGGCAACCGCCAAACGTTGCGAGCCATCAACAGCGCAACCGGAACAACCACCCATGTGGAATGCCGCCAATATATCTGCCGCCTGCGGATTTGTGCCTATAATGGCATCAACGGTCATTTCGGCTGTGATGTGTGCGGTACCCTGCAACAACATCAGGTCGTATCTTAAAACATCCACTTCACGATGTACATCGCGCAATGTCTCATCAAATTCGCGCCGCATATTGTACACGCGACTATTTACCTGTGCCACACGTTCTTTTAATACGGCGTTTTTTCGATTGCTGCGCCACGCCAAAAATAACGCAATTACGGCAACCCCTCCTGCAACATATATCATCCACCACCTCCATACCAATTTTTTTTTGAAAAAAATCCGCCGGGAACACTCATACGGGTGTACACACCACCAACGGTGCGCGTATCTGTCTGAGTATCCCTGCGGATTGCAATCGGGTTATTGACTAATTTGCCGGGTTATTCTCCGGCTTCTTTCTTCGCGGCGGCAGCCGCTTTTTTGGCAGCCAGCCGTTTGGCTTTTTCTTCAGCTTTGCGTTTTTTCTCTGCTGCTTCCAAACGGCGCTGCTCTTCTTTTTCGCGGTACAGCGTCGGTCGAATGTTTAAATAGTAGCTCGCCGGTCTCAATAATCGGTCAATATCGTGAATATGGTTGCTGCGGTCGTAATCTGCCAGCGCGTATTCGTGGTCCATAATGATACTGTCGAACGGGCAGTATTCGGCGCAGTAACCACAGTTCATACACAAATCGGCATCCACGTAAAATTGTTTGGATTTTGAGCGCGGTTTTCCATTTTCATCCGTATCGCGTTCAATCCAGATACACTGCGCCGGACACACTTTTGCGCAAATACCGCAAGCGGTGCAGCGTTGTTCTTCAATACGCTGCGCCAAGTCGTCACCTTCGTAATTGGTGACCAAAAAGGGCAAAAATCGAAATCTCTCCGGCAGTGTGGGTTTTTCTTCGGGGTATTGAACGGTGTAAATCCCTTTACTGTCCGGTGCCATGCGATAATCTACCAGTGATTGGGTAGCACGTTTGGGGTAGTATTTTAAATCTTCAATATAGGTAACAAAAAAGTGTTTTAAGGTAATGCCTAAACCTTTTGCCACGCCTAATCCTAACATTAGCGATCCACCTCCCCAAGTACAATATCGTGTGCGCCAAGAATGACAATCGCATCAGCAACTTTTCCGCCGCGACACATTTCTGCCAGCGACGTCAAGTTGACAAAAGATGATGACCGGACGCGATAGCGCCACGGGTTGCCCGACCCGTTACTGACGGCGTAAAAACCCAGTTCGCCTTTGGGACTTTCCACGCGAGCATAGGCATCACCGGCGGGAACGCGAATGGTGTACCCCCCTTTGCCCCCCATAATGTCGCCCGGTTCAATCTGTGCCAGCGCCTGCTCCAAAATGCGGATGCTCTGTCGGGCTTCCAGGATGCGGATAAGGTAGCGGTCATACACATCGCCGTTGTGCAAAATGGGAATGTCAAAGTTGAAACGGTTGTAAATACTGTATGGTTCAACTTTACGAATATCGTAATTTACGCCGCCGGCTCGAAGTTGTGGACCGGTCACGCCAAACGAAATCAGTTTTTCGGGCGATATGACCCCCACATCTTTGGTTCGAGCCAGTAAAATTTCGTTGTCACTGAGCAATGCTTCCAGCTCGTCAATGGCGCGCGGCAACGTATCTTTTACATGGAAGCGCGCCAAATCAAGCCATTCATCATCGACATCGTGCGCCACCCCGCCAAAGCGCATATAGTTGTACAGCATTCGCGAACCGGAGGCGGATTCAAACAGGTCTAAAATTCGCTCGCGGGCTTTGATAGCATACAGCGCCGGGGTGAAAAATGCGCCAAGATCATTCAGCAGGAAGCCAACCAGCCACAGGTGACTCACTGTCCGATTCAGCTCC
>CAYZQQ010000189.1:0-6492 GCA_964480075.1 uncultured Anaerolineaceae bacterium | reverse complement strand
ATGAGCCACCAGGGACTCGAACCCTGAACCAATTGATTAAGAGTCAATTGCTCTGCCAATTGAGCTAGTGGCCCGTGCCACGAATATAGCATGCTCACCGAGTTTCAGCAAATTTTCTGCCATTTCCAATTCCCGTCCGTTTGCACTATAATTTTCCCGTCAATATTTGGATAGAAACTATGGTGGACAAACCTTCTGCAACCGATACTGCCCGATTGCTGTATCATCTAAAACAGAATATCAACAAATTACACCAATCCAACCCCGGCGAAGGGCTTTCTCCGCAGATGACGCTGTTGCGGCAGTGGCAATCAGCGCGATTGGCACACACCCACGCCGATTTGCTCGCCAATGAAGAATTCGGTGCTGCCAGCCGATTCTTCCTGATTGACATTTATGCCCCACGCGATTTTACGCAGCGCGACCACGATGTGGAGCGGATGCATCGTTTTATGCTAAAAATTCTCCCCGCGAAAATGTTGCGCCCGCTCACTCGTGCCATCAAGCTGAACACACTCACCCAAAATCTGGATGCCCGCCTGCTGGATGCGCTGGTAAACGATTTGAGAATTTCCGATGAGATAACCGAGGTGCAATATGCCGAAGCCTACCGCATTTGTAATAATTACGATAACCGCGTGCAACAAATTGAGATGGTCAGCGAAATTGGGCGCGAGTTGTCGCGGATTGCGCATTTGCCGTTCATCGGTGCAACCGTCAAACTGATGCACCGACCGGCATATCAGGCGGGATGGAACGAATTGCAGGATTTTCTGGAGCACGGATTGGCGGCATTCAAGCGAATGAAACACACCGAACAGTTTTTAGACACCATCGCCGGGCGCGAACGGCTGATTTTAGACCGAATTTACGACCGGCATCCCTCCCCCTTTGATATTTGAAGCATCAGATAGAGGGCAGAATAGAACACGGATGGTACGGATTAAACTGATTTCCACTGATTTTCAAAATATCCCTACTTTTTCACCACAGAGGCGCAGAGAAACAGAAGTTAAAAAGTTTTGAGTTTTTTGATTCAAATTTATCCAAAAAATTACAAATACTGCCGAATATCCGGCTCTCGAACCTTATTTTCTCTGTGCCTCTGCATCTCTGTGGTTCAATAAATTTATCTGTTATCTGCGAAAATCCGTAATATCCGTGTCATCTGTGTTCGGATAATCGGAAATCACACCTCCACTGCTTCCGCCGTGTATTTCCGCAGCGAGGGATATTTCCACGCCACCCATGCTGTGAGCAGCACGGTGGCAATTCCCCCGGTGACGATGGCGAATGGCACACCCAGCGCCGCCGCTACAACCCCCGCTTCCAGTTCGCCCAATTGAGGCCCCCCCATAAAAAATACCATGTTGACGCTGGTCATTCGCCCGCGCAATTTGTCGGGGGTGAGCAACTGCCGCAACGTGCCGCGAATCACCGTTGAAACCGTGTCGCCCGCGCCGGTGAGCGCAAACAGAATGTATGACAGCACCACCCATTCCGACAGCCCGAACAGCGCGGTTGCCAGCCCGTACACCACCACACTCACCAGCAGTACCGACCCCTGCCGCCGAATATCTTTTCGATATGCCACGATTGCCCCTGCCAGCACCGCCCCGACCGGCTGTGCGGTAGCCAACAATCCGTATCCCTGCACACCCATTCCCAAAATGTCGGTGGCGATAATGGGCAGCATCGTCCGCGCGGAAGAGAAAAATGTGGCGAAAAAATCCAGCAGCATAGTGCTCCAAATGAGTGGCGTGTGGCGGGTGAAGCGCACGCCTTCTTTCAACGCCTCCCAGCCCAATCCGCTTGTGCCGGTGGTTTCCTGCCCGCGATAATCCATCAGCGCCAGCGCCACAATCACCCCGCCGAATGATACCGCATCCACCGTATACACCCAGCCCGTGCCGATGGCGGCAATCATTAGCCCCGCCAGTCCCGGTCCGATAATGCTGCCGGTGTACCATAACAGGGTGTTCAGGCTGACGGCATTCGTCAAATGTTTTCGGGGAACCAAATGCGGTACCAGCGATTGCCGGGCGGGTTCATCAAACGCGGTGATGGCTGCCGCACCCGCGCTGATGGCGTAGATGGCTGTCACCGACACGGTATCGGTGAAGGTTAAAATTGCCAGCGTCAGCGACAGCAGCGCTGCCAGCGTTTGTGTGACCAGCAGTAATTTTCGCCGGTCGAGCGCATCGGCGACGAGTCCACCCAGCAGGGCAAAAATGATAATCGGAATGACCCGCACCAATCCCAGCGTGCCCAGCCCCAGCGCATCCGCGCCGAGCGTGATGGATTTTCCGAAAAGTTGAAGGGTGTATGATGTGCCGTGCAGCAGAGCAAAAATTTGCCAGTTCAACGCAATCATCAGCATCTGCGAGCCGAGCGTGGAAATAAATCGCCCGCCCCAAAACAGGCGGAAATCGCGGTATTTCAGTGCGGGAAAGCGTTCTTTTTTCAGAGTTTCAGGTTTTTGGTTCAAGGTCTCTTTGGTATGTCATTCCCGCGAAAGCGGGAATCCAGCAGTTGTCGATATGGCTTCCGGATAATTCGCTGTGCGAATTTCCGGAATGACATTTGTGCGTAATTGATTTGTATGAGATTTATTTGCTGCTACTTCTACTTTTACGTTTCACGCGTCACACGTCACGAATGACCAATGATAAAGGACAAATGACGAACCCTCACAGTTTACCGCATCGAGAAAATTGCACAAGTTTTTTCGCCGGGAATTGTTGTGCTATAATCTCGCGCGATGAAAAAAGATAGAAAGTCTGTGGCTCCAACCTATTATATCCGCGAAATTCCGGTGTATGGCGACAAAATACTGTCACCGATGGCGGGCTTTTCCGATTTGCCGTTTCGCGCCATTTGCCGCAGTTTCGGCTCGGCGATGAGTTACACCGAATTTGTGTCGGTTGAATCCATTCTGCACGCCAACCAAAAAGCGTTCAAGCGGCTGGAATACGACCCTGCTGAACGCCCGATGGTGTTTCAGATTTTCGGTGAAAATATCGATTTGATTGTCCGCGCGGCACAGAAAATTGAGGCTATGCGCCCCGACATTATCGACTTGAATATGGGCTGTTCCGCCAAAAATGTGGCGGGGCGCGGCGCGGGCGCGGGATTGTTGAAAAATCCGCGCAAAATTGGCGAGATTATTCGCGCGATGGTGGCGGCAGTGGATGTGCCCGTCACGGGCAAAATTCGGCTCGGCTGGGATGATGACAGCCTGAACTATTTTGACGTGGCGAAAACGCTGGAAGATAGCGGCGCGTCAGCCATCGCGGTGCATGGACGTACTAAAATACAGGCATATCGCGGCACGGCAAATTGGGATGCGATTGCGGAAATAAAGCAGGCGGTGTGCATTCCCGTCATTGGCAATGGCGATATTCAGCGGGCGGAGGATGTAGCGCGGATGAAGGTGCACACCGGTTGCGATGCAGTGATGATTGGGCGCGCCGCCATCGGCAACCCGTGGATTTTCGCGGGCAAGAATATCGAAGATGTGACGCTGGACGAAAAAATTGCGCTCATCCACCGGCATTTGCGCGCCAATGTAGAATTTTACGGTGAGCATTGGGGCGTGGTGCTGTTCCGCAAGCATGTGGCAAAATACACCAAAGGGATGTTCGGCAGTGCAAAAATGCGCGCCGAGTTGATGACTTGCACCGCCGCCGAAGAATTTGTGGCGGTGGTGTCGAAATATGAAACACAAATGGCGTGACTCACCGCCAGCGGAATGACCGTTCCGCGCTGCGGTTGCTCAACGCCTCGCCATAAAAAATGCCATCATCTCCGATGGCGATTTCTTTCATCACCACCACATACCATTTGAAACGAGTCAGCGTTGGCGGACGCAATTCATCCGGCAGGCGAAAACTGGTCGCTTGGGTAAAAAACGTGCGCAGTGTGCCGCGCTCATCGGTCAGATACACCACGTAAAATGTAAGGTCATCCAGCAGTCCGCCGCTCGTCCAGCTCAGCAGCACCGAGGAATTTTCTCCTTCAATGAGCGTGTCATCGGTGGGCAAAAGGAGTTGCGGCGTGAGATATGGCGGCTGCGGCGTGAACGTCGGGGTGGGGGTGATGGTCGGCGTCGGCGTGGCGGTCGGCGGGCGCAGGGGGATGAGCAGCACTTGCCCCACCGACAACAAATCGAGGTCAAGTTCCGGGTTCGCCAACTCAATCGCGGACATACCGGTATCAAAATTAAAGGCAATCCCACTCAATGTGTCGCCGCTTTGAACGGTGTATGTCACCACCGGACCCTCACGCACGGCGGCATCCGGGTTGCCGGATGCCAGAAAATTGTTGGGGATGAGCAAATCTTGTCCCACCCGCAAAATCGTATCAGCCGTGATGCCGTTGGCGGTGGTCAAATCATCCACGGTGACGCCGTATTTATTGGCGATAAATTCTAGCGTTTCGCCCGTGCGAATTTTGTGGTACAGCGGCGCGGGCGTCGGCGTGGCGGTGGGGGTGAACGTGGCTGTCGGCGGCAAAGTGGCGGTCATGGTGGGGGTTGGCGTGCCGGTGGGGGGGATGAAAATGTGTGTCGGGGCGAGGGTCGGCGCGGCGGTGATGCCCCCGCCGGTGGGACGCAGGCGGAAAAAGCCGACCACCAGCCCGCCGATGATGATGACTCCCATCAGCAGTCCCCACCACGATGCGCCGAATCCCCCGGCGGTGACGGGAATCTCGTCAATGGGATTGCCGCACATCAGGCAGAGGGTCGCATCTTCTGCGGCGGGCGTGCCGCAATTTAAACAAACGCGCTGTTTGTGCAGCCACGGCACTTCCGCCCCGCACGCCGGACACCGTGTTTGACCGTTTTTCAGTTGAGCGCCACAGTTTGTACATTCCATTTCACGCATCACGTTTCATAAATCGCCGACCGCCAATTAACCAGTAGCCGATTGCCGCCAGCGCGAGCAGGCTCATCAGCCCGCCGATGGTGCGCGGGGGGGTGGTTCCCATCCGCAGCGAAACGGAGTGCTCGCCGGCGGGTACATCCACCGTTATCAGCCCGAATGGCGGTTCGTGGCGGTGAGGCACAGGTTGCCCGTCGATTTTTACCTGCCAGCCCGGAAAATCGTAGGTGTAAAATTGAACCGTCGCCGCGTCGCCGCGAAACTGCACCGTGTCCGATGCGCCGCCGTGCCGAGTTGTCTGCACCGTGGCGTTGCCCGATAGCACCGTTGCCACCGAAAGCGGTTCACCGGCGCGATACTGCGCTTCCATCGGGCTGGTGGTCGGCTGCTCGTCCGTCACAGCGACCATTCCCACCCGGTCGGTAATTGAGCCGGAATCCCAGTTGATGACCGCCAGCGGGGTATCAGCCCAATCGGGAATAGGGGTGTACTGCGGTTGCGCGTAGCCATAACTGGCAAGAATCAATACCACCGCCGACAGCATCAGCGGTGCGCCATCGAGTTTCAGCGCGGCAATGCCGCCGCCGATGACCACCGCCGCGCTCAGCATGGTGATGATGAGCAATCGCCACGGAAACTGCACCAGCGCGGCGATGGGCAGCGCGTGCCACAGCGGTTCGCCCAGCGGCGACATCAGCCAGACGGAGAACAGGGTCGCCACCAGAAAAATGATCATTGTGCCGCGATGGTGCATCTGCGGGGCGAAAGCCGCCAGCGCCACCGTGCCGACCCCCGCCAGCGCAAAAATGACAATGCCGATTTGGTACGGCATAAAATCCACCGGTCCCAGTCCGGCGTACCCGTATCCCCAAAATGGCGATAAAAATTGCGAAAAATAGACAAAATGCTCGGCGAAATTGTAACTGCCGCTCGTCCACTGCTCAATTTTGATGTATTTCTGTTCCAGCAGCACCGGCACGATATACACCCCCGCCAGCGCGATGCCCAGCGCGCCCGCGCCCGCATTGAACAGTGCCTGCCGCCCCCACGCCCGCAGATTTGTTTTCGCCGCGCCAATCATCAGCGTAAAAATATACAGCAGCAAAAACGGGGTGAACGTGAAAAAGGTGCTGTGATGCGTCAGCGCCAGCACGCCGTAACTTGCCCCCGCCAGCGCCATCCGTCGCGGCGACGGGCGGGCAATCAACTCGGTGAACGCCCACAGCACCAGCGGCAGCAGCATCAGCGAAACATATTCGGCATAAGCGCTGCGCACGTAAATTTCCACCAGATGGAACGGGGCGAACATATATGCCAGCCCGGCGACCAGCGCCGCATTCGCGTCGAACAATCGGCGGGTGAAGCCGTACATGCCCACGCCCGCGCCGATGGTACTCAAAATGTAGATAGTTTTCACCGACCACACCATATTCACGCCCAGCAGATGAACAATTTCGGCGGCGTAAATTGCCAGCGGCGCATACAGATTGAAGAGCGGGTAGCCATACCCAAATGCAAAATCGGGGCTCCAGCGGGGCCACAAAAAACCGTCGCGCAGGGTTTGGTCAAATTCCACCAGATAGAAAATGCTGTGCCGCGCATCGTGCGC
>CAYZQQ010000188.1:0-6546 GCA_964480075.1 uncultured Anaerolineaceae bacterium | reverse complement strand
ACAGCCCTAAAATATTGGGGAGAGAACTTGACTACCCCCGATGATTATGCTATGTTTTGACGTGTGTCAATACACATACTTCCGCGTACAGGTTTGTACATTATGCCCAAAATCAATCCAACAGCAACAGTTGACATGCTCAACAAGAGCACCCATGGCACAATGATGAGCCACCTGGGCATTGAATATACCGACATCGGCACGGATTTTCTCTGCGCCAAAATGCCGGTGGATGAACGCACCAAACAACCATTCGGGCTGCTGCACGGTGGCGCGTCGGCAGCGCTGGCAGAAACATTGGGCAGCGTTGCATCCAGCCTGTGCCTTGATTTGACGCGCCAATATCCGGTGGGGGTAGAGTTAAATGCCAACCATCTGCGCTCGGTCACTGCGGGATATGTACATGGAACGGCAAAAGCCATCCATTTGGGACGACGCACGCACGTGTGGAATATCACCATTGTTGACGACAAACAGCAACCCGTGTGTGTCAGTCGTCTGACGGTGATGATCATTAACCGCGACAAACTATAAAAGGTCACCAACTATATTTATGACAACTTTCACGTCTACATTGGAAATAAATGGATCTGTTCAAGCTCAACACGTAACAGACTTGACACAGATTACGGCATTTTATCAGGCTGCCATTGACAACAATTTACCTGTGGCACTGTGGCATCAACCGCAAAATACCATCGGCTATGGCGTGGTAGATTTTAGCGGCGCGGCACAGCCCACTCGCATTGATTTTACAGAACGAAAACCCGGTTTCGCATTTTCACCCTTTGTCAACCCCGATGGTAATGAAACGCTATTCATCAAAGCGAGTGTATTCCTCGGCGAAGCCGGCATCGAAGCGTTGCCTGCCGCCGCCGAACACCCCAACACTCACGCCGATTTTATGACGCAATACCAGTCGCTTGTTACCGCCGATTCTGTCACCCCCAGTTGGCGCATCCCGTTAAAATATGTGGATACTGCCATTGCCTCGCAGGATACTTTTTGCACATTGGTAAATGACGCTATGACATATATTAACGAATCCGGCATTAAAAAAATTGTGGCATCCCGCGTCACCGAAGCCCCACTACCCGTCAATTTCAATCCTGTAATACTCTTTAATGCGCTCAGCGAACAATACCCGCACGCCTTCGTATCGCTGGTGTCGGTTCCCGGTGTGGGCACGTGGATTGGCGCCAGCCCGGAATTGTTGCTCAGTCTTAAACCTTCCGGCTTGCGCACAGTCGCGCTGGCAGGCACCCAAGCCCGTCCCGCTGGAAAATCGCTGGAATCAGTGCGCTGGGGGCAAAAAGAAATCGAAGAGCAGGCGCTGGTGAGCGATTACATCCGCGATTTTTTTCACGACATTGAGGTACGGTCATTTTCCAGTGAAGGACCGCGTACCGCTCCGGCGGGCAACGTGGTACATCTGCAAACCTCATTCACCGTTCAAAGTAATGTTTCAAACCTGCACCATCTGGCAAACCAGATTTTGTATCGTCTGCACCCCACTTCGGCGGTGTGTGGCATGCCCAAAAATGAGGCTTTGTCCTTCATTTTGGAAAAAGAAAATTACAACCGCGCTTTTTACAGCGGTTTTTTGGGACCCGTCCATTTGAATGGAGAATCGCGATTGTACGTGAATTTGCGCTGTATGCAACTGAAAGCCCGCGATGCGCTGCTGTATGTCGGCGCGGGCATCACCGCCGATTCCGACCCCGAAGCGGAATGGGAAGAAACCGTCCTCAAATCAAAAACGCTGCTATCGGTATTGTGAGTTTCAGGTTTCAAGTTTCACGTTCAATATCAACCTGAAACCTGAAACCTGAAACCTGAAACCTGAAACTTTGAACCATGAACCCAAATACCATTTCCACCATCTGTGCCGAACACGGAGTGCGACATTTTATCATCTCACCCGGCTCGCGTTCCGCGCCGCTGACGATTGCCCTGTCGCGCCACCCCGACATTTCGGTGCGGATGGTGGTGGATGAACGCGCCGCAGGCTTCATCGCGCTGGGGATGGCGCAACAATGGCGCACGCCCGTCGGATTGGTGTGCACCAGCGGCACGGCGGCGCTGAACTTTGCCCCCGCCATCGCCGAAGCCTTTTACCAGCGCATCCCCCTGCTCATTTTCACCGCCGACCGCCCGCCGGAATGGATTGACCAGCAGGACGGGCAGACGCTCCACCAACGAAATTTGTACGCCCCGTACAGTCGCGGCGAGTTTGAACTGCCGGTGGACACTTCGCACCCCGACGCCGCCCACCACGCCGAGCGCGTCCTCTCCGAAGCCATCCTCCGCGCCCGATACCCCGTGCCGGGACCGGTGCATGTCAACGTGCCCTTGCGCGAGCCGCTCTATCCCGACCCCAACGCACCAATCGACAGCAGGCCCGCGCCGAACATCATCCACCACACCCCCGCGCAGAAAATCCTTTCCCCGTCCGCAATGGAATCGCTGGGCGAGCAGTGGCAATCGACGCAAAAAAAACTGGTGGTGGCGGGACTCAATCCCCCCGATGAAAAATTGGCAGCCGCCCTGCGTACCCTTTCCGCCGACCCGACCGTGGCGGTGGTGGCGGACATCGCCGCGAATGTGCCGCCGGATGCCGTGACCGCCCCGCACGCTGAGTTGATTTTCGGCGGGAAAACCGTGCCCGCGCCCGATTTGGTGGTCAGTTTGGGGGGACCCGTCGTTTCCAAAAGCCTGAAACTCTTTCTGCGCCGCCACCGCATCGAACACTGGCACATCGACCCCGCCGGGCAAGCGGTGGACACCTTCCAAACCCTGCGCCGCGTCATCGCCGCCGATATTGCGCCGGTGCTGGAATCGCTGGCAGAACAGCCCGCCGCGTCCGGCAATTTTCGGGCGGAATGGATGGCGCTGGAAAATCGCGCCGCCGCCGCGCTGGACGATTTTCTCGCGGGCGCGGATTTCGGTGAATTTGCCGCCGTACAAAAAGTGATGGCACATCTGCCCGCAGGGGTGAATCTGCATTTAGGGAATAGTATGTCCGTTCGCTACGCGAATTTTCTATCCCTGCCCCGCGCCGATGTGCGGGTGAACGCCAATCGCGGCGTCAGCGGCATTGACGGCTGCACCGGCACGGCAGTCGGCGCGGCAATTGCCACCGGCGCGCCAACCGTGCTCATTTCGGGTGACCTCGCCTTTTTTTACGACCGCAACAGTTTGTGGCACAATCACCTTCCGGCAAATTTGCGGATTGTGGTGCTGAACAACGGCGGCGGCGGCATTTTCAAGCTGATTGACGGGCCGTCCACCCTCCCCCGCGAGGTGCTGGAAACCAATTTTTTCACCCCGCACCGGCTTTCGGCGCGCAACACCGCCGCCGATTTCGGGCTGGCATACTTTCCCGCCGATTCGGCATCGGCACTGAAAAAAGCCCTGCTGCAGTTTTTCGCCGCCGACACCGGCGCGGCTATTTTGGAAATTTTCACCGACAGCGATGTGAACACGACAGTGTTCAGGCAATTCAAAAACGTGTTCGGTGAATGATTTTTTCACAGAGGTACTCAGAGTACCCACAGAGACACACAGAGATTTTTCACTTGTTTATTTTTCTCTCTATTATCTCTGTGTAAACTTTGTGCATCTCTGTGGAATGTGTATCCGAGAAAACCTCAAGGAGAAACCATGCAACTAAAAAACCCGTGGAAACCCATCAAAGACTATCAGGAAATTAAATTTGAGCTGTTCGACGGTATTGCCCGCATCAGCATCAACCGCCCGGAAAAGCACAACGCTTTCACCCCGTTGACCGTCACCGAAATGATTGACGCTATGACCACCTGCCGCGACAATCCCGACATTCAGGTGATTGTCTTTATGGGCGAAGGCGGGCGCGCGTTCTGCGCCGGCGGCGACCAAGGTGTGCGCGGGCACGGCGGCTATGTCGGCAGCGACCAGGTTCCGCGCCTGAACGTGCTCGATTTGCAAAAGATGATTCGCTCTATTCCGAAGGTGGTCATCGCCGCTGTGGCGGGCTGGGCAATCGGCGGCGGGCATGTGCTGCACGTCGTCTGCGATTTGACCATCGCCGCGGAAAATGCCCGTTTCGGGCAGACGGGTCCCAAAGTTGGCAGCTTCGATGGCGGTTTCGGCGCGAGCTATCTGGCGCGGGTCGTCGGGCAGAAAAAAGCGCGCGAAATCTGGTATCTGTGCGACCAGTATGACGCGCAAGAGGCGCTGCAAATGGGGCTGGTGAACAAAGTTGTGCCGCTGGATGAATTGGAAGAAACAGTGGTCGCATGGGCACAGAAAATCATGAAACGAAGTCCGCTCGCCATTCGGATGCTGAAGTCATCGTTCAATGCGGAACTTGACGGGCAAGCAGGGATTCAGGAATTGGCGGGCAATGCTACCCTGCTCTACTACCTTTCCGACGAAGCGAAAGAAGGCAAAAACGCCTTTATGGAAAAACGCGATCCGGATTTCTCGAAGTTCCCGAAGTTCCCGTAAGCAGTAAATAAAGATAGCACACAGATGACACAGATTTTACGGATTCTCACGGATATACCTATGATTTCAATTGTAGGGGCAAAGCAGTGCTCTGCCCTACCCCAAATTATTTGAGATATATCAAACCTCAGAAAAATCAGTGAAAATCAGTTTCATCCGTCCAATCCGTGTGCTATCTTCTCGGCAACGCAATGAAATTTTCTGCGAACTATAAAAAACACACCCTCCGTTTCCGTGTGCCCGCCGGAACGAGTCGCGGGGTGTTGCGCGAAAAGAGCGTTTATTTTCTGCGCCTGCACGCCAACGGACGCACCGGCACCGGCGAATGTGCCCCGTGGCACGGCTTGAGCATCGATGCGACACCCGACTTTGAAACGCAACTCGCCGAGGTGTGCCGCCGCATTTCCGCGGGCGAACACCCCGACGGCATCCACCTGCCGCACCTGCCCGCGCTGCAATTCGGGCTGGAAATGGCGTGGCTTGATTGGCGCAACGGCGGCACGGGCATTCTGTTCGATATCCCGTTCACCCGTGGGGAAATCAATTTGCCCACCCACGGGCTGATTTGGATGGACTCGGCGGACGGGCTGCGGCGGCAAATTGAGGCGAAAATTGCCGCCGGATTCACGGTCATCAAGATGAAAATCGGCGCGATTGATTTTGCGGATGAATGCGTCGTGCTGGCGGGTGTGCGCCGCGAGTACCCCGCCGACCGCATCGCTCTGCGGTTGGACGCCAACGGCGCATTTTCGCCCGAATCCGCGACCGAAAAACTGGCGGCGCTGGCGCAATTCGGCATCGAATTTCTGGAGCAGCCCATCAAACCGGGGCAATGGGACGCGCTGGCGGAACTCTGCGCCGCCACGCCCATTCCCATTGTGCTGGATGAAGAACTCATCGGACACAACACCCCCGCCGAGCGCCGCCGCCTGCTGGACACCATCCGCCCGCAGGGAATTGTGCTGAAACCCGCATTGCTGGGCGGATTCGCCGCGTGCGATGACTGGATTGCCGCCGCCACCGAGCGGGGCATTCAATGGTGGGCAAATTCCGCACTGGAATCGAATGTCGGCTTGAGCGCCATCTGCCAGTGGGTCAGCGCCCGTGCGCCCGACCGCGTGCATGGGCTTGGCACGGGGAAGCTGTATGAAAATAACGTCGCCGGGCGGGTGGGGTTGGTGGATTCGAGATTGGAGATTTTACCCCCTCCCGCCGCCTTCGGCGACTTCCTCCCCCTGGCAGAGGGAGGGTAAACGGTATTTATGGCTTCTATCTTGACATGCGAAACCCGCTATCGGCTGGGTAAATCCTGTTCTGGGGACAGAAAGATGAAAACAATCAACCCGCTGGATGTTGCCAACCGTCTAGTTCCAGCAATTATCTTCGGGCGCAGAATGCTATTACCAAACTGCTGTGATTGAAAATCAAAACTGATAGGATTATTGATGAAACGTCTCATTTTATCTTTAATAGCTGTATCCCTTCTATCATTATTACTGTTTGGCGTTCAGCAAATTAATTTTCAGTGGAAAAAATCGCAAGTTCATACTGGTGTAGAAGAATTAATCAGTCAGCTACCAACTTTGGAAACCATTGATACCTTGGATGTAACTTATCAAGAATTTTCCCAGTCAGAATATGGACTCACCTGTCATTACGGTAGAGCCTATGTTATTTTGGGTACACAACAACCATTGTCAGAGGTATTAGAAGCCTATTTAGAGAAATTATACGTTCAGGGGTGGCATCCGGAAGGACATCAATATGCTAATACCAAAATATTAATTCGCTATGACAATGATAGATTGGTAATCAGCTTAACTGAACCGACGATTGTTATACAAGATCAAACCAATTATGCGAAGTTAAAGCGAGTTTACAAAGGAACTATCTTTATTATCCAATACCTTCGCCAATTAGGGTGAGATGAGCGGTGTTTTAACCGGATGTATGCGTCCGATGGAGATAAGCGAGCTGAATATCAGCGACAATAAATTCGGTTCGGGTTTTTGCGGAAGCATTTTTATCATTTCGGCGAAATATCTGTTAGCGCGATAG
>CAYZQQ010000187.1:0-6589 GCA_964480075.1 uncultured Anaerolineaceae bacterium | reverse complement strand
TAAATTATATGACTATTTTAATATTTTGGGGATGAGAAACCAGCGCAACACGCCATCTCCGGGGGTTAGTCGCCCCCAATCGGAACGGTGAACATCGAAACAGAGCAATCCGGCGGTGGGAATTTTGAAGGTGGCGTTATGCTCTTCCGATGTTTGACTCAACGCGGCGGCGATGCTTTCCAGCGCGGGATTGTGTCCCACCAACAACGGACGCATCACCGATGGCGGCAAACTGCGGAGCACGGCGAAAAATCCGGCGCCGTCACCGGGATAGAGTCGGGCGTCCAATTTAATTTCACCACCGAATTGGATGCTGTCAGCCACCAGTGCCGCCGTTTGCCGCGCCCGCAGTGCCGGCGACGAAATGATAGCATCGGGCATCCATTTTGATGCGGCAATGGTGCGGGCAATGCGGGGGGTGTCTCGCCGCCCACGTTTTGCCAGCGGACGGTCGGCATCTGCCAGCGCCGGATTATCCCATGCCGATTTGGCGTGTCTTAATAGCAAAATAGTTCTCATGCCTTCTATTATATCGCATTTTCTGCTGTTTGTCATTACGAATAGCAAGCGGAAAACTGTCGAAATATACCGTAATTAGTCGGAAAAATTCGCTGTATTGCTCCAAATGCCTATACAGGCGAGGGCATATCAGCTTGGGGGCAAGGGTTCGAAGAATTAGGAAGATGTCAATGTCATTCCCGCGAAAGCACCCAAACAACGGGCACAGGCGGAAATCCATCAGTTTTTCTTTGGATTCCGAATAATTTCCTGTCTGCTGCGCGAATTTCCGGAATGACATAATTTCCATTGGGTTAATTATCATTCGTCCCGGAATTGAAATACACCCTGTGCAGGTTGGATGAAATACGTTACAAGGATATAATTTCATCATTGTAGAACTCTCTGTGGAAAATGGAGCCTCCCGTAAATTCATTTTATTCGAAAGGAAACCCATCATGTCCCGACCTGACAATCGCGCTTTCAACGAATTGCACCCCATCACCTTTACTCCGAATTTCACCATGCACGCCGAAGGGAGCGTGCTGGTTTCCACCGGCAACACTCGTGTGCTGTGTACCGCATCTATTGAAGAAAGTGTGCCGCGCTGGAAAGAGGCGGCGGGCGGCGGCTGGCTCACCGCGGAATATGGCATGCTGCCCCGTTCCACCAACACCCGCATCGACCGGAAACGCGCAATGAATAGCGGGCGCACCAAAGAAATCCAGCGGCTCATCGGGTGGAGTTTGCGCGCCGCGTTTGATTTGGACGCGCTTGGCGAACGCACCATCACCGTGGATTGTGATGTGCTGCAAGCCGATGGCGGCACCCGCACGGCGAGCATCACCGGCGGATATGTCGCCGTGGCGATGGCGCTGCAAAAGTTGGTGGACGCGGGAGCCGTTCCACCGGAAGTGTTCCGCGTGCCGGTGGCGGCGGTCAGCGTGGGCGTGGTGAATGGCGAACCCATGCTCGATTTGTGCTATGTGGAAGATTCGGCGGCAGAAGTGGACATGAACGTGGTGATGACCGGCGACGGACAATTCATCGAAGTGCAGGGCACGGCGGAGGGTGCGCCATATTCGCGCCAAACGTTGAATGTTCTGCTCGATTTGGCAGAAGCGGGCATCACCGAATTGCTGGCGGCGCAATCTGCCGCGCTGGGGAGATAAAATGAAACTGACATTGATTCGGAACGCGACGCTCCGGCTGGAATATGCCGGGCAACTTATTTTGGTTGATCCATATTTGGCGGCAGCGAAAACCTTGCCCGCTTATGCCGGAAAATCGGAAAATCCGCTGGTGGATTTGCCCATTCCCGCCGAAATGGTGGTGGAAGGCGCGGCGGCGGTGCTGGTTTCGCACACCCACACCGACCATTTCGACCCCGTCGCGCAGGAATTGTTGCCGAAAAATCTGCCGCTGTTCTGCCAGCCCGCAGACGCGGCATTCATTGCGGGCAAGGGATTTGCGCGGGTGTTTCCCATCGCCACCGAACTTTCGTGGCGGGGAATCCACATTCGGCGCACGGACGGGCGGCACGGCAGCAGCGATTCGGTTTTGGCAGATATGGGGACGGTTTCGGGGTTTGTGCTGCGCGCGGCGGGCGAACCCACACTCTATCTTGCAGGGGATACGGTCTGGACGGACGCCGTCGCCGCGGAAATTGACCGCACCTGTCCCGATGTCATCGTCACCCATTCCGGCGGCGCCGTGTGGGGTGACGGGGAGTTCATTGTGATGGATGCCGCGCAGACCGTTGCGGTGGCGGAATATGCGCCGCACAGCAAGATTATCGCCGTGCATTTGGAGGCGCTCGACCATTGCACCGTCAGCCGCAAACAGCTCAAAAAGGCGGCAAAGAAAGCGGGCATCGGGCGCAAACTGCTCATCATTCCCGCCGATGGGGAGACGGTGAAAATCTAGTTGATGGGCAGCGACAGCAATGCCACCCGCCCGACCTCTGCCGCGCCATTGGTTGGGTCATACAGGATGATGAGCGGGGTGAATGTGCCCGATGCGCCATCCGGCAATTGCAGGTCAACCACATCGGCGATGGATTCCCCGGCGCGCCACCGGCTGGTGGGATAGGCAAAATGCACCGGCACGGCGTCGGTTACGGCGGCGACTGCCCCCGCCGCGTCCAGCAGCCGTGCAGACACCTTCAAATCTAGCGGGGGGGATTGTGTTGCCTGCCAAACCAGCGTCAGCCGCACGGGGGCGGGGGTTTGGTGCGCCGGCGGGCGGGTGATGGAATACCCTGCCAGCGTGATATCGGGTGTGACTGCCGTGCCGTTGGGCGTGTCAAATTTCGGGGGGGGAATGGGAGACGCCGCCACTCGAATCAACGGACCTGCCGCCGAAAAATGCCAGTCAGCGGGCGCACCGGGCAGCTCGCGGGTCAGATATACCGTCTCCCCCGCCGAAAGCAATTTTTCCACCGTCTGCCGCCGCACATCATCCCGGTCGGCGGCAATGGTGCGAATGTCGGGGCGCACGCCCTGCACTTCCTGAAAATAACGCAGCAGGGTCATCTCCCCCAGAATGCCCACCACCGCGCTGTTCGGGGCGGGTTGTGCCAGCGCATCCAGCCCGTAATCGTGAACCTCCCAATCGCCCGCCCGACTCACATCCACTGCCGCGCCGCGCCACAATAGCAAAATCGCTGCGATAACCGTGAGTCCGATGAGCGGTAACTTGTGGGTTATGTCATTCCCGCCAAAGCGGGAATCCAAATCGGTGGATTCCGGATATTTGCCTGCGCCAAATTTCGGAATGACAGAAGATTTCCACGAAAAAATCTCCCCCAATCCAACACCCGCCCAGAGTGCCAAAATCATGAAAACGGGGATGAAAAAAACCTCAATGTCGGTGACGGTGTATTGCAGATTGAACGCCAAAAAGGTGGCAAACGCGATTCCCGTCAACGCCAGCGCGCGCCAGTTTTTTCGCCACACCAGCGCCGCGATGCCCGCCACCCCCAGCGCCAGTCCCCACCAGCCCAGTTCCGCACGGAGCAAATCGGCATAAAAGGAAAACCCGCGCTCATTGCCGAATGGGTTGCCCAGCAGAAACGTTGCGCCATACCCGCCACCCATCACGTGCCGCCAGAAGCCCGCCCACGAATTCTCATAACTCCCATCCAGCGAGCCGACCGCGCCGCGCAACGGCAGGTACAGATACAGCGCGAGTGGGGCAATCAGAGCGACAACGGTTTTGACGGGCGGAATATCGCGCCACATTTGCCGCCACCCTTCGCGGCGGTGCAGGGGGTACAGGCTGATGAGATAGACCGCCAGCGCGGGCGCAGTTAAAATGGCGGTGCGATGATGCGTCAAACTCAAGCCGAATACAAATGCCAGTGCCAGCCAGCGTTTTCGCAGCGCCAGCCACAGCAACGCGGCGATGAAAAATGCGTTCAGCGTGTAAACTTCGGCGATGGTGGCTTGGCTGAAAAAGACGGGACCCAGCCCGAACATCAGCGCGGCAAGCCACATTCCGGCGCGGCGGGCGGCAGTTTTGCGTGGAAAAAATTCCATTCCGGCGCGGTATGCCAGCGCCACCGCCAGTGCCCCGAAAAACGCGGTCATCAGATTGAACAGATATGCCGTTCGTGTCGGCGCAAAGAGGCTGACCAGTTTCCCCAGCAAGGTGTACAGCGGATAGCCCGTTGGGTGGGCAATGGCGAGCCGGTGAACGACCAGCGGAAATTCCAGCGAATCATCGAAAATGGTCGCTACCGATGGCGCCAGCCCGCGCAGATACACAGCGAAAGTGAGTAGAAAGAGCAGCACGGTTTCAAATTTCAGGTTTCGGGTTTTTGGCTTCATAGTTTCAAGGCAACAATGTAGGGGCGGCTCGCGAGCCGCCCCTACGGATTCGCTGCTACAACGGTTTTTTTGCCGGAGTGCCCACGTGACGCGGGTATTGTCGTGGGGTGGGTTTTATTTTTCGCACCACCACTAAATGTCGTGCCGCGTCTAAATTTGGCACCGAAACGGGCATTGTTTTGATATACCGTCCGCCCAAAATGCCGAATGCGTTGCTTGCGGCGGTGATTTCTGCGGCGGGATTGGCGCCTTTTTGTGCCAGCATCACCCCGCCGATTTTTAGCAGTGGCAGTAAATATTCCGCCAGCACCCGCATCGGCGCGACGGCGCGCGCCACCGCCAGCCCATATTTTTCGCGGTGTGCCCGCAGTCGCCCCACTTCCTCGGCGCGGGCGTTCAGCACGGTGATGTTTTCCAATGCCAGTGTTTCAATGATATGCTTTAGAAAAGTTGTTTTCTTCCCCACCGATTCCACCAGCGTCAGTTGAATATCAGGTTGGAAAATTTTTAACGCCAACCCGGGCATTCCTGCGCCCGTGCCGACATCAATTACCCGCGCGGGGAGTTTCGGCACGGCAAGCAGACAACTCAACGAATCGAGAAAATGTTTGGTGATAATATCATCTCGTTTAATGATGCGGGTGAGATTCATCCGCTGATTCCAGTCGGTTAATTCCGCAAAATAGGTTTCAAATTGATTGAGTTGCGCTACAGAAAGGTCAATCCCCATTTTGACGGCGGTAGTTTTCAAATCATTCATAACGGTGGCTCCCCATTGTGAATCACGCACACAGTTTACGCATCACGCAAGTATATGTTATAATGGTTCTCGATTTTTACAAAACAAGGGAGTTCATTATGACACAAAATTGGGGTTCGCCCAACTATCCACCGCGTCCGCCGCAATATCTGCGCCCGCCACAATATCAACAACCGGAAGATGACCCGAATTATGACGATGACCCGCCACGCCGAAGTCCGTGGGTTTATTTTTTGGGCGGCGGATGTTCGATGCTGTTGCTGGTGATGTGTTGCGCTTTAATTGTTGCTGCGGGATGGGTGATTGATGCTCGATATGGCATCACAGCGCCCAAAGAAACGCCGATTGAACAACTTGCCCCCGCCCCCGATTCATCATTGCCACAGCCGGTGGCTCCTGCCAAAACCGCCGTTGCCCCTGCCGGAACCGTTGTTGCCGCCACACCAAAAGCGATGGCAACGGCTCCCGCAAACGCGCCGGTTGATTCGGTGGGTATGGGGCAGCCGATAGCCGCGTCATCGGGGATGCAACTGACTGTGTTCGATTTGCAGCGGGGCGTGCAGCCGGTTAATCTCGCCGCCGCCGACGGGATGGAATTTGTGGCGGTATCGGTGGGATTGCAGAATATGCAGGTTGCCGGCGGTGTCCCTTTTTCGCTGGATGAATTTGTTTTGCAAAATGCCGATAAACTTGAATACCTGCCCGACCCGCAGGCAGACAATGGTCGCCGGCTGAATAACGGCAGTGTGCAGCAAGGACAATCGGTTGAAGGCGATTTGTTATTCCACGTGATTGCTGAAGATGCACCGCTGGCGCTGGTATGGACACCGGGAGGCAATGGAAAATCGTATACCGTATTATTGCAATAACGGATGCAGCTCATAATGACAAAGCTTTTAATTGCCACCAACAATCAACATAAAATTGCAGAATTTCGGGAAATATTTGCCGATTTGCCGTTTAAAATCACTTTTCCCCGTGAAGAAGGGCTGGATTTTGAGCCGGAAGAAACCGGCACAACTTTTGCAGAGAATGCCATCATCAAAGCCACCGCATTTGCTCAGCTAACGGGATTGCTCACCCTTGCCGATGACTCCGGGTTGGAAGTGGATGCGCTTGGCGGCGAACCGGGGGTGTATTCTGCGCGGTATGGCGATACCCCAAAAAACGCCCATCGCCGGCGATATGAGCTGGTGCTGGAAAAATTGCGCAATGTACCGGATGACCGGCGCACGGCGCGGTTTCGATGTGCGCTGGCGATTGTTTTGCCGCAAATGGTTGTTGATGTGGTGGACGGCACGGTCGAAGGGTGTATTACCCGCGCGCCCGCCGGTAATAATGGTTTTGGGTATGACCCCATTTTCTGGTTGCCACAATATGAACAAACTCTGGCGCAGGTATCTTCCGCAGAGAAACACCGCCTTAGCCACCGAGGGTACGCCGCCCGTGCCGCCGTTCCCATTTTGAAAAAACTGGCGGAATCAGGATAACAAAAAGCGGA